>NZ_DBNGPQ010000046.1:0-92964 GCF_057122925.1 Umezawaea sp.
CGCCCCGTTGACGGCGCACAACGGCCGCGCCTGGAAGTGCGGCGCCCACTCCTCGACCGGTGGCGTGATGCCGAACTCCGCGGCGAGCCGGAACCCGAAGCGCGAGTAGTAATCCGGACTCCCCAGCAGCACCACCAGCGGCTCGTCCAGCGCGTCGGCGGCCCCCAGCACCGCGTGCACCAAGGCCTTCCCGACCCCCGCCCGCTGGTGCGACGGCAGCACGCTCAACGGCCCCAACCCCAGCGCCGGAGCACCGTCCACAGTGGCCCGCGTGCACACCACGTGCCCCACGACGGCGTCACCCGCCACCGCTACCAGCGACAGCGCCGGGATCCACCCCGCGTCGGCCCGCAGCCGGTCGACCAGCTCGTGCTCCCCGCCGGGACGCGCGGCGAACGCCGCCTCGGTCACCGATCGGATGGCGTCCACGTCACCGGGCACTTCGCGTCGAATCAGCACGGGACCCACCCTAGGTACCGCCCGCCGGAGCACCACCGAATATCCGAACGGCGGATGTGAGTAAGATTCACCTTCCCTACGCTGGCCCGCATGAGGCTGATCGCCCTGCTCCTGGCGGCGCTGCTGGTCCCGGTTCCCACGGCGGGAGCGGCCCAGGACGACACCGCCGTCCACGTCCAGGCGGGCGCGTTCCGCGACGACCGGGGCCGCGAGGTCACCCTCCGCGGCTTCAGCGTCTCCGGCACCGCGAAGCTCGCCGAGAACCGCGGCCTGCCGTTCGCGACCACGGCCGACGCGCGGAGGTCGGCCAGGGCCATGAAGGAGATGACCGGCGCGAACTCGGCCCGGTTCCTGGTCACCTGGGCCTGGGTCGAACCGGAGCCCGGTCGGATCGACCACGCCTACCTCGACCGCGTCACCGAGCAGGTCAGCGCGTTCACCGACGAGGGGATCCTGGTCTACCTGGACTTCCACCAGGACCTCTACTCGCGGTACCTCTTCAACCCCGACAGCTGGTACACCGGCGACGGCGCGCCCGCGTGGGTCGTGCGGGCGGGCGGCTACCCGCGCGAGTCGTGCGGCCTGTGCGTGCACTGGGGCCAGAACATGAAGAGCAACCGGGCCGTCACCGACGCCACGTACGACTTCTGGCACAACCGCGAGATCACCACGGCCGCGGGCCCGGTCCGGATCCGCGACGCCTTCCTCCGCCAGGCGGGGGAGACCCTGCGGCACCTCAGGGCGAACCTGTCCGCGAGCGCGTTCCGGCTGCTGCTCGGCGTCGACCCGATCAACGAGCCCTACGCGGGCCGCTACGACGCCGGCCAGTCGAGCACCGACTGGGAACGCGACCTGCTGTGGCCGTTCTACCAGCGGTTCCGGGCGGTGATGGACGCCGAGGGCTGGGCGGGCAAGGCCGCCTTCGTGGAACCGCTGGTGTTCTGGAACCAGAACGTCGAGTCCTTCGCCGAACCGGGCGGCTTCCCGGCGGTCCAGCACCTCGGCGACCGCTACGCGTTCAACTCCCACTTCTACGACGGCAGGGCGCAGTCCGGAATCCTCAAGCCCGGCAAGGCGAAGGACGGCGAGTACTCGGCGGACTTCCGCCGGATCGCCGACCGGGCCACTGCCCTCGGCACGACGTCGATCGTCTCGGAGTTCGGCCACCCGGTCGCCGGCTACACCTCCGACAAGACGCCGACGATCCTGAAGGCGATCTACCAGTCGCTCGACTCCCGCCTCTCCGGTGCGGACTGGTGGGCCCGCCCCGCCGACTCCGGTCCGGCGCTGTCGGGCAGCCAGTGGCACTGGGACGTCAACCACGGCAGGCACCGCGAGTTGATGAACGACAACCCGAACAAGGTCAAGACCGACGGCGACGCCATGAACGACGAGCACTTCTCCGCCGTGCGGCTGGACGACGCGGGCACCCCGCTGCTCACCGTCGACAGCAGGTTGGTCGACCGGCTCTACCCGCTCGCGGTCGCGGGCGACACCGTCGCGTTCACCTACGAGGACCTGGCCAGGGACGGCTCGACCACGCCGGTCTGGAACCGGGTCCCGGCGACCATGCCCGCCGTGCGGGCCCTGGTCGGCGGCGGCCGGTACGGCGTCCTGGTGTGGCGTTCGACGGGCAGTGCCCCGACCGAGCTGCACCTGCCGCGGACGTTCACGACGACCACCGTGGTGACCGACGCCGACGCGACGACGACGGGGGACCGGCTGCTGCTCACCGCGTCCGACGGCCTGCGCTTCGCGCTGGTCGCGAACACCCCGGCGTCACCCGAGCAGCGCGCCGCGGCCGCGGCCGAGCTTCGCGACTGGGTCGGCCGCACGAACCCCTGACGGCAGTTCCGCACCGCGCAGGAAGCTCAGCAGCACCGAGCGGAACGCCCGCGCCGCACCCGTCGGCGCGACGTCCGTGCGGTGCGCCAGCGCGATGGTCCGCCTGATGCCCGGCGCCGCCAGCGGGGTGCCGTGCAGCAGGGGCCGGGTGGCCAGCACCATGCTCGGCACCAGCGCGACGCCCAGCCCGGCCTCGACGAACCGCAGCACCGCGTCCATCTCGCCGCCCTCCACCGAGAACCGCGGCTCGAACCCGGCCGCGCGGCAGGCGGCGACGGTGGTCTCCCGCAGGTCGTAGCCCTCGCGGAACATCACCACCGGCTCGTCCCTCAGGTCGCTCAACCGCACCCGGTCGCGGCCCAGCGGCCGGGCGGAGGCGACCACCAGTTCCTCCGACAGCACCGGCACGGCGGTGAGCGACAGCCCCGGCGACGCGATGACCAGCGCCAGGTCCAGCGCGCCCGCGGTCAGGTCCCGCTCCAGGTCGCGCGACCCGGACTCGGTCACCAGCAGCCGGATCCCCGGATAGGCGTCGTGGTAGCGCTTCAGCACGTCCGCGAACAGGCTGGCGCACAGGCTCGGCGGCGCGCCGACCCGCACCCGGCCGCTGCGCAGCCCGACCAGCTCGGCCACCTCAAGGTGCGCGGTGTCCACATCGGACAGGATCCGCAGCGCGATCGGCAGCAGCGCCTCACCGGCGGGCGTCAGCGCCACGTTCCCGCGCGCCCGGCTGAACAGCTCGGCCCCCAGCTCCTTCTCCAGCGCCTGGATCTGCTTGCTCAGTGAGGGCTGCGCCACACGGGACTCCTCCGCGGCGCGGGTGAAGTGCCGCGTCCTGGCCACGGCCAGGAAGTACGCGAGCTGCTGGAGCGTCATAGCCCAAGGCTATCGAACCGAGGCTTTCGATGTATTGGACGACTCGTCAAAACCGCGCCTACCGTCGCTGACGTGCACACACTCCGCCTGTACCGGTCGACGGTCGGCAAGAAGGCCGTGATGGCCGTGACCGGCGTCGGGATGCTGCTGTTCGTCGTCGGGCACATGATCGGCAACCTGACGGTGTTCTCCGGACCGGCCGCCATCGACGGCTACGCCCGCTGGCTGCGCGAGATCGGCGTCGTCTGGCCGCTGCGCTTCGGGCTCCTGCTCTGCGTCGGCGCGCACATGGTCGCGGCGGTCCAACTCGCCCGCCGCGCCCGGAGGGCCCGCCCGCGGGGGTACGAGCACGGCCGCCGCCCGCAGAGCTACGCGGCGCGCACGATGCGCTGGGGCGGCGTGATCATCACCCTCTTCGTCGTCTACCACCTGCTCGACCTCACGGCGGGCGTCGCGAACCCCCACGGCGTCCAGGGCGAGGTCTACGACAACCTCGTCGCCGACTTCCAGCTCTGGTACGTCGTCCTGGCGTACGCGGTCGCCGTCCTGGCGCTGGGCCTGCACATCCGCCACGGCGCGTGGAGCGCGTTGCAGAGCCTCGGCGTCACGGCCCCGCGCGGCATCGCGCTCGTCATCGCCTGCGCGATCTGCGCCGGCTACCTGTCCGTCCCCGCGGCAATCGTCCTCGGAGTGGTGAAGTGATGTACACCGAAGGCACCCCCATCGCCGACACCAGGGCTCCCGGCGGCCCCGTCGAGAACCGCTGGGAGCAGCGCAGGCTGTCCGCCCGGCTGGTCAACCCGGCCAACAAGCGCAAGCTGTCCGTGATCGTCGTCGGCACCGGGCTGGCCGGTGCGTCGGCCGCCGCGTCGCTCGGCGAACTCGGCTACCGCGTCACGTCGTTCTGCTACCAGGACAGCCCGCGCCGGGCCCACAGCATCGCCGCGCAGGGCGGCATCAACGCGGCCAAGAACTACCGCAACGACGGCGACAGCGTGCGGCGGCTGTTCCAGGACACGGTGAAGGGCGGCGACTTCCGGTCGCGCGAGTCGAACGTGCACCGGCTGGCCGAGCTGAGCGTGCGGATCATCGACCAGTGCGTCGCGCAGGGCGTGCCGTTCGCCCGCGAGTACGGCGGACTGCTGGACACCCGGTCGTTCGGCGGCGCGCAGGTGTCCCGGACGTTCTACGCGCGCGGCCAGACCGGCCAGCAGCTCCTGCTGGGGGCCTACCAGGCGATGGCGAGGCAGATCGCCGCCGGGACCGTGACCTCGTTCCCCCGCACGGAGATGCTCGACCTGGTGGTGCACGAGGGCCGCGCCCGCGGCGTGGTCGTCCGGGACCTGGTCACCGGCGAGGTGTCCGCGCACACCGCCGACGCCGTCGTGCTCGCGACCGGCGGCTACGGCAACGTGTTCCACCTGTCCACCAACGCCAAGGGTTGCAACACCACCGCGATCTGGCGGGCCCACCGCCGCGGCGCGCTGTTCGCGAACCCCTGCTTCACCCAGATCCACCCGACGTGCATCCCGATCTCCGGCGACCACCAGTCGAAGCTGACGCTGATGAGCGAGTCGCTGCGCAACGACGGCCGGGTGTGGGTGCCGGTGGAGCGGGACGACCCCCGCCCGCCCAACGACATCCCGGAGGCCGAGCGCGACTACTACCTGGAGCGGATGTACCCGAGCTTCGGCAACCTGGTGCCGCGCGACATCGCCTCGCGGGCCGCCAAGAACATCTCCGACGAACGCCGGGGCGTCTACCTGGACTTCGCCGACGCCATCGCGCGACTCGGCCGGGACACCGTGGAAGCCCGCTACGGCAACCTGTTCGAGATGTACCAGCGGATCACCGGCGAGGACCCGTACACCGCGCCGATGCGGATCTACCCGGCCGTGCACTACACGATGGGCGGCCTGTGGGTCGACTACGACCTGCGCAGCACCATCCCCGGCCTGTTCGTCGTCGGCGAGGCCAACTTCTCCGACCACGGCGCGAACCGGCTCGGCGCGAGCGCGCTGATGCAGGGCCTCGCGGACGGCTACTTCGTGCTGCCCAACACGATCGGCGACTACCTGGCCGACGGCCCGTTCGGCCCGTGCACGCCCGACGTGAGCGAGGTCGAGGACCGCGTGGCCGCGCTGCTCGCCGTCCAGGGGGACCGCACCGCCGAGTCGTTCCACCGCGAGCTGGGCAGGCTCATGTGGGACGAGTGCGGCATGGAGCGCGACGAGGCTGGCCTGCGCAAGGCGCTGGAACGGATCCCGGAGCTGCGCGCGGAGTTCTGGCGGCGGGTCAAGGTCCCCGGCACCGGGGAAGCCCTCAACCAGGAGCTGGAGAAGGCCGGACGGGTGGCCGACTTCCTCGAACTGGCCGAGCTGATGTGCGTGGACGCGCTGCACCGCACCGAGTCGTGCGGCGGCCACTTCCGGTCCGAGAGCCAGACCCCGGAGGGCGAGGCGCTGCGCGACGACGAGGCGTTCGCCTACGTGGCCGCGTGGGAGTACACCGGCGGCGAACCCGTGCTGCACAAGGAACAACTGACCTTCGAGCACGTGCGCCCCAGCACGAGGAGCTACAAGTGAAGCTGACCCTGCGGATCTGGCGGCAGTCCGGCCCGACCGGCGCGCTCGTCACCTACCCGGTGGACGACCTGTCGCCCGACATGTCGTTCCTGGAGATGCTGGACGTCCTCAACGAGTCGCTGGTGGTGCGCGGCGAGGAACCCGTCGCGTTCGACCACGACTGCCGCGAGGGCATCTGCGGCATGTGCGGGCTGATGATCAACGGCGTCGCGCACGGCCCGGAGAAGGCCACGACCGCGTGCCAGCTCCACCTCCGGCACTTCTCCGACGGCGACACGATCACCGTGGAACCGTGGCGCGCCAAGCCGTTCCCGGTGCTGCGCGACCTGGTCGTGGACCGCTCAGCCCTGGACCGGATCGTGGAGTCCGGCGGCTACATCAGCGTCCCCACGGGCAGCGCGCCCGACGCCCACGCCACCCCGGTCCCGAAGGAGGCCGCCGACACGGCGTTCACCTCCGCCGCGTGCATCGGCTGCGGCGCCTGCGTGGCCGCCTGCCCGAACGGCTCGGCGATGCTGTTCACGGCCGCCAAGGCCACCCACCTCGGCGCGCTCCCGCAGGGCCAGCCCGAACGCTGGAGCCGCGCGCAGGACATGGTCCAGACCCACGACGACCTGGGCTTCGGCGGCTGCACCAACGCGGGCGAGTGCACCCCGGCGTGCCCGAAGGGCATCCCGCTGACCACGATCGCGCAGCTCAACCGCGACCTGCTGCGTTCCCACCTCCGGTGACGGGCGCACGGGGTTCAATGGGGGCATGAGCTGGTTCCGCCGACGCCGTCCCGAGCCGTTGCCCCCGGTCCACCTGCCGAGCCCCCACGAGGCCGCGGTGGCGTTCTGGCGGGGCTGGTTCGACCTGCTGCCGACGGTCAGCGCGGCCATCGGCGACGGCGAGCCGCACCGGGTCGAGAACGAGCTGTGCGAGCTGGTCGCCGCCGTCCACCCCGACCTGCACTTCTCCCTGGAACGCGGCCACCGGGCGATCTACGCGCTGGTCGTGAGCGGCCAGGAGGACCCGCGGCTGCGCCCGTACACCGACGCGTGGATCGAGGCCGCGCCGCCGGAGGACATGATCTGGGAGTACCACGACTCGGTCCCGCCGGTGCCCGACCCGACCGGGGTCACGGTGAACCTCGCGGGCCACCACCTCCGCCTCGGCGACTTCCGGATCGTCGCGCAGGTGACCGACGGCGCGGTCGACGTGGCCGTCTACCACCCGGAGCTGGCCGAGCTGGAGGAGGAGGCCCGCAGGGCGATGACGTTCCTCCCCCTGGACGTCACGCTCGGTGAGCGCCTGGCGGGGGAGTGGCTCGGACGGGTGGAAACGGCCGCGCAGGAGCCGTCGGACACCATCGACCTCCTGGAACTGCGGGAACTCGTCCGCTCACTGGCCCGTGTGGACGAACCGCCCCTCCCGGAGTCGTAGCCCGGAATTGTCGGACCCCCTCGTTACGCTCCACCCGTGACCAGCAACGAGGATCTCAACCCCACCTCAGCGACCGCCGAGGGCGTCGAGGACGTGCCCACCGAGTCGCGTGAGCGCCACGCCGCCCTGGCGGAGGAACTGCTGGGCCACCAGTTCCGCTACTACGTGCTCGACTCGCCGACGGTGACCGACGGCGAGTTCGACGCGCTGCTCAAGGAGCTGGAGGCCCTGGAGGCGGCGCACCCGTCCCTGGTCACCCCCGAGTCGCCGTCGCAGCGCGTCGGCGGCACGTTCTCCACCGAGTTCACCGCGGTCGACCACCTCGAACGCATGCTCAGCCTCGACAACGTGTTCGACCTGGAGGAGCTGCGCGGCTGGTTCGAGCGCATCGAGAAGGCGTTCAGCGGCGAGACGCACTACCTGTGCGAGCTGAAGATCGACGGGCTCGCCATCAACCTGCTCTACCGCGACGGCAGGCTCGTGCGGGCCCTGACCAGGGGCGACGGCCGCACCGGTGAGGACGTCACGCTGAACGTCCGCACGATGGCCTGCGTGCCGCAGCGGCTGACGGGCACCGCCGAGTACCCCGTGCCCGCGCTGGTCGAGGTGCGCGGCGAGGTGTTCATGCCCGTCGAGGGCTTCACGGAGCTGAACGCGAAGCTGGTCGAGGCGGGCAAACCGCCGTACGCGAACCCCCGCAACACCGCGGCGGGCTCGTTGCGGCAGAAGGACCCCAAGATCACCGCGAGCAGGCCGCTGGGGCTGATCTGCCACGGCATCGGCAAGCGCGAGGGCTTCGAGCCCAGCAGGCAGTCCGAGTCGTACGAGGCGCTCAGGGCGTGGGGCCTGCCCGTGTCGACGCACACCGTGGTCCTCGACTCGTTCGAGGAGGTCGCCAAGCACGTCGAGCACTGGGGCACCCACCGCCACGACGCCGAGCACGAGATCGACGGCATCGTCATCAAGGTCGACGAGGTCTCGCTCCAGCGCCGCCTCGGCACCACCTCCCGCGCCCCGAGGTGGGCCATCGCCTTCAAGTACCCGCCGGAGGAGGCGACCACCACGCTGCTGGACATCCAGGTGCAGGTGGGCCGCACCGGCCGCGTCACCCCGTACGCCGTGATGGAGCCGGTGAAGGTGGCGGGCTCGACGGTCGCCAGGGCCACCCTCCACAACGCCAGCGAGGTCGAGCGCAAGGGCGTCTGGATCGGCGACCGCATCGTCATCCGCAAGGCGGGCGACGTCATCCCCGAGGTGCTGGGCCCGGTCATCGACGTCCGCCCGCCCGACGCTCACCCGTTCGTGATGCCCCTGGCGTGCCCCGAGTGCGGCTGGCAGTTGCGCCCCATGAAGGAGGGCGACGTCGACATCCGCTGCCCCAACGCCCAGGCGTGCCCCGGCCAGCTCCGCGAGCGCCTGGCGTACCTGGGCAGCCGTTCGGCCCTGGACATCGAGGTGCTGGGCTACGAGGCGGCCGTCGCCCTCGCCGATTCGGACGCCTACGGCGACGAGGGCGACCTCTTCACCCTGGACGCGGACAAGCTGCTGGAGGTGGACCTGTTCCGCACCATGCAGGGCACCCTCAACGCCAACGCGCAGAAGCTGCTCGACAACCTGGAGACCGCCAAGCAGCGTCCACTGTGGAGAATCATCGTCTCCCTCTCGATCCGCCACGTGGGCCCGACGGCGTCCCGCGCCCTGGCCAGGGAGTTCGGCTCCATCGAGCGCATGACCACCGCGTCCGAGGACGAGTTGGCGTCCGCCGAGGGCGTCGGCCCGACCATCGCCCTGGCCGTCCGCGAGTGGGCGGAAACCGAGTGGCGCCAGGAGGTCGTCCGCAAGTGGCGGGCCGCTGGCGTCCGCATGGAGGAGGCCAGGGACACCAGCGTCCCCCGCAACCTGGAGGGCTTGTCCATCGTCGTCACCGGTTCCCTGGAGTCCTTCTCCAGGGACGAGGCGAAGGAGGCCATCCTCTCCAGGGGCGGCAAGGCAGCGGGCGCGGTCTCGAAGAAGACGGCGTTCGTCGTGGTCGGCGACGCCCCCGGCTCCAAGTACGACAAGGCCGTCCAGCTCAAGGTCCCGGTGCTGGACGAGAACGGCTTCCGCACCCTCCTCGCCGAGGGCCCGGCGGCGGCCACCGAACAGGCCACCATCGGTGCGGAGGCTGAGGATGAGTGACGTCACCGTCCGCCAGGCCACCCCGGACGAGTGGGAGGCGGTGGCCCGCATCACCGTCGCCGCCTACCTGGCGGACAACCACATCGACTCCCACACCGGCGGCTACGCGGACCAGTTGGCCAACGCCGCCGCCCGTGCCAGGGAAGCCGAACTCCTGGTGGCCGTCGCCGACAACGAGGTCGTGGGCACGGTGACCGTGGTCCAGCCCAACAGCCCGTGGTCAGAGATCTCCCGCGAGGGCGAACTGGAATTCCGCATGCTCGCGGTGGCCCCGGAAGCCAGGGGCAGGGGCATCGGCGAACTCCTCGTGCGAGCGGTGCTGGCCAAGGCCAAGGAACAGGGCGCCCACCACCTGGTGCTCAGCAGCTCAGAACACATGAAACCAGCCCACCGCCTCTACACCCGCCAGGGCTTCACCCGCCTACCAGCCCGCGACTGGCAACCACGCCCAGACCTGACCATCCACGCCTTCATCCTCGAACTCTGACGAGGACGAGACGCGACCTCCGGTGAGGTGGTGGGTGGGCGAGAGGCCGGGCCGGGGGGGTGGGGTCGGGAAAGTCTGGGCTGGCGGGGTGGAGTCGGAAAGTCTGGGCTGGCGGGGTGGAGTCGGAAGGGCTGGGGGCGAATTCCGGGCAGGCCGGGGCAGCTGAGCGAGGCGACCTTCAGACCAGCCCAACCCGGACCAACCCAGGTCGGCCCAACCCAATCCGGACCAGGCCAACCCGGCCCAACCTGGATCAGCCCAACTCGAACCGGCCAATCCGGACCAACTCGGACCGGCCCGGACCAAACCAACCCAGGTCAATCCAAACCAACCCAGGTCGGCCCAACCTGGCCAGGTTGGCCGAACCTGGGTTGGCTCAGCCTCCAACCAATCTGGGCCGAACCAACCTGATCGGCGGCGCGAAGTGTGATCGCCTCACCGCCCATCAGTGTCTTGACCAGCAAAAGCAAGGACGCTGCCCTGAACCGTGGCCGATTTTACTCGGAGGATTTGACCCTTACCCTCGTTGATCGGGCAGGTTGCTACCACCTGCCCTTTAGCCCGATCAAAGGGTCAAATCGAGGGGTCCCCGAGTCAAATCGGCCACACCACAACGGCAGCCGCGCCTACCGCGCACCCCCACCCGCACCAGCCCCGCCCGTAGATCAATCAGTCCCCAATCTCCTTGCGGGGACACAACATCCCCCCTCTCTAAGATCCCCACGTGATCTGCTTCGAGACTGATCAGCTGACCGGTCTGCACCGCTTCGCCTACCTCCCCGGCGAGGACCTCCCCCTGGACGACCCCTGGCCAGGTCTCTTCGACGAGTGGACCGACAACGGCGTCCTCCTGAACCGCACCCCGATGACCGAGTACGCCGTCAACAACGTCAACTGCGAGGAGGTGGCGGTCTACCTGGGCCTCCTCTGGCGCCTCACCGAAGGCGGCAACAGGTTCGCCATCCCCGCCTACTACCGGGACGAGGCGACGCGGCTCACCGGGCAGGACCCGGCCTTCGTCGACTGGGAGTACAACGTCGAGGCGACCGCTCCCGACGTGGTGGCCAGGGACCAGGGCTTCGTCCCGGCCAGGGCGTGCGTCCCCTTCCGCCCGGAACCCACCCCGTGGCAACTGGAGCACGCCGCGCGGGCCGGCCTGTTCGCCCTCACCTCGCCCACCGACCTGATCGCCATGCTCCGCGCCACCATCGGCGACGCGACGGCGGAGGTCACGGTCTTCGCCGTCCAGGACCACGAACGACTGCTGGCGGGCCTGCGAAGCCCCGACAGACCCAGCCTGGCCGACCTGCTCCAGCCGGGTGACGTCTTCGCCGACCTGACGATCGGCGTGGACGAGCCCTACTCCGACTCCCTCATCGTCGTGGCCCACGAGGACCTGACCCCGAGGGTCACCGAGGTCGTCCTGCACGCCGAACGCCGGATCGCCGAGTACGAGCCGGCGGGACTAGCGGACATGTCCGCGTTCCTCGACGCCATGGGCAGGCTCAGCGGGTTCGCCTGAGTCGTAGATCAGCTCGTACAGCGACCGGTCGCGCCCCGCCTGGTGGTAGAGCAGCTCCACCAGCCGCTCGTGGTCCAGCGTCCGCAGGTGCGACCTCAGCTCCACGTCCTCGGCGTCGGCGGGAGGCACCTCGTGCCCGCGGTCCAGCAGCACCAACCCGACCGCCACGAGGTGCTTGCAGAAGAACCCCTGCTCCCCGTACGGGCACGAGCACTCGCCCGCCAGCTGCCCGTCCCGCCAGGCCAGCTCCACCGAGTACGAATCGGCCCCGTCGACCCGCGCCGCGACGTGCCTGCGCAGCACCCGCAGTTCGACCACCGAGTCGCGGTAGCCCAGTCCGCGCCAGAACGACTTGGCGCCCGCTTTGTGCTGAAGCATCTCGGTGGTGAGCGTCGGCATGATCGTATTCAACTACGAGCTGACATTTCACCCACAAGGATGGTGTTCCTAACCCGTCACCGACCGGCGGGGGAGCACCGGTCGGTGACGGCGGGAAGAACACCGGCCGGCGACGGCGGGAGAGCACCGGTCGATGACAGCGGGAGAGCACCGCCGGCGACGGCGGAGAGCACCGACCGGTGACGCGGACCGCGCCTCAGCCGGAGTTCTTCTCCAGGTCCAGCAACGTCACCGCTGCCCGGAAGTACTTGTTCGTGCCCAGGTCCCGCACCGTCTTGATGTTGAACGCCGCCTTCAACTTCTCCGCGTCGCCCTCGCTGACCCCGGACAGCGCCGCCACCGGCGCGTCGAGGATGTCGGTGAGCGGCAGGTTCTCGTACGCCTTGTCCAGCAGCGAGTCGAGGTTGACCGAAACAGCCATGATCGCGTCCTCCTGGTACCCGAAGGGGATCGTGCGCGCCGATTGTCACCGCCCCGCGCCGAACCCGCAGCGCGTGATGACGCGAGGGCCGCCCTGCGGCCTGGTGACCGGGAACCGCCTGTGGTTACGTGGATCGCGTGCTGCAAGCCTGCCTGAACGGCGCTCGCCCGCTCGGAAGCCACCCGGCCCTGCCGGTCTCACCGGCCCAACTCGCGGCGGACGCCGCGAAGGTCGCGGAGCTGGGTGTCACGGCGCTGCACCTGCACCCTCGCGACCTGGTCGGGCTGGAGGTCCTCGCCGGGCCGGAGGTGGCGACGACGGTGTCCGTGGTCCGCGCCGCCGTTCCCGGCGTGGAGATCGGGGTGGCCACGGGAGCGTGGATCCGGCCCGACCCGGTCCGGCGGGCCGAGCTGGTGGCGGGCTGGGCGGGGCTGGCGGCGGGGCGGCCGGACGTCGCCTCGGTCACCGTGCACGAGGACGGCTGGTCGGAGGTGTGCGCCGCGCTGCACCAGGCCGGGATCGGGATCGAACTGGGCGTCTTCCACGGGGAGGCCGCGCGGGCGCTGGCCGCCGCGGGCCCGCCGCCCGGCACCAGGCGGGTCTCGGCCGGGGTCCGTCCGGGACCCGACCCGATCCCACGAGCCGAGGCGCTGCTGAGCGTCCTGGAACCGCTGGGCCTACCGGTGCTGCTGCACGGCGAGGACGACACGGCCTGGCCCGTCCTCGGCCACGCGGGCCGCCTGGAACTCGACACCCGCATCGGCCTGGAGGACACCCTCCACCTGCCCGACGGGACCCCGGCCAGGGACAACGCGGCCCTGGTCACCCTCGCCCGCCGCACCCTCCGCAACCTGGGCGTTCGCTGACGAGATCCGACGCCCCCACGGGCCAGGGCGCCCGACGTCCTCCGCAAACCGGCACCGGCTACCGCGACGAGACCGCCCAGCCACCCGCCACCGAGCCACGACCACCCCGCCACCGAGCCACGACCACCCCGCCACGCGACACCCGCCACCGCGGCACGACCGCTCCGCCACCCGTCTACCGAGCCACGAGCGTCTGCCACCCCCTACCGCGACGAGACCGCTCCGCCGCCCGCTCCCGCGACGAGACCGCCCCGCCACCGCTACCGAGCCGAGACCGCCCCGCCACCCGCTACCGAGCCGAGATCGGTTCCTGCAACTCCGTCACCCACTGGCCGCGGTCGTCGGGGCACTCCAGGTACAGCTCCCGCGAGTACCCCGTGGACCGGTACCCGTGGTCGTCGATCCACCGCCCCAGAGCCTGCCCCGTCGGCATCACGTCGTCCATCGAGCCGCGGTGCACGATCGTCGCCGCCCGCTCCAACCCCGGCAGGTCGACCACCTCGAAGTCCCCGGCACCGGGAGCGCACGAGACGGTGACCCCGGCGTGCACCACGACCCCGTCGGGCGCGTCCTCGTAGTACGCGACGCTCGGCCCGCTCGGCACGACCCCCGCGGCCCCCAGCCTGCGGTGCAGCTCCCGGTACAGCGGCTGGATCACCGGCCCGACGTCCTCCG
This sequence comes from Umezawaea sp., assembly GCF_057122925.1. NCBI lineage: Bacteria > Bacillati > Actinomycetota > Actinomycetes > Pseudonocardiales > Pseudonocardiaceae > Umezawaea > Umezawaea sp. The sequence continues at coordinate 13,739 of NZ_DBNGPQ010000046.1, forward strand.
GGCCGAAGCTCGCCGCCAGACCGCTCAGTTCGGCCAGCCGGACGGCCGGAACGCTCTTCACCACCACGTCGTCGGAAGGCATGAGCCCCTCCCTCTCGATAGTCCGGAGCCTCGCCTCGACCCCCACCAGCCTGGCCTGGTCCGCGACGATCGACGCCGCCAGCTCGGCCTGCCGCAACCGGAGCATCCCGCGCAGCGCCTCGACGCCGACCTTCTCGTCGAGGATCTCCCCGACCTGGACGAGCGTGAACCCGAGGTCCTTGAGCGCGATGATCCGGTTGAGCCTGGCGAGCTGCGAACCCTCGTACGTGCGGTAGCCGGTGAACCGGTCGACGTGCGCGGGCGTGAGCAGGCCCGTCTCGTCGTAGTGGCGGAGCATGCGCACCGACACACGACCGTGCTTGGCGAAGTCCCCGATGCTGAACACAACACCCCCGAGTCAACGGCCTCACACGGTGTCAGGGTCAATCCGGCAGCACGACCGCCACGATCCCGGCGAGGTGGGCGAGCCGCGCGACCTCGGCGGCGCGGAACATCGGACCGCCGGGACGGCCGACGAGCAGCACGCGGTCCGGCTTGCCCAGCGGCGTGGCGGCCAGTTCGGTGCCCAGCTCCTGCCACGTCTCGGGGACCCAGTCCTCCTCGCCGTCGAGCACGGTCGCGCGCTGGAGCGGGAACCACGGCGGGTTCGTCATGCGGGTCTCCGGGGCCGCCGAGCTGGCGGTGATCCGGTGGACGCCCTTGGCGTCGTGGCCGAGCACGACCGCCCAGCCCGCACGGATGATCTTCGGGACGCCCTCGGTGAAGACGGCGAGGCCCTTCGCGGGCTCCTCGGCCACCTCCTCCACCAGCTCCAGCTCGCGGTGCGTGTCCAGCACGCCCGCGTACGGGCGCACCGCGTCGACCTCGACACCCTCGATGGACTCGGCCGCGGTGATGAGCACGTCGGGGAGGCGGCCGGAGGGCAGTTCGACCACGAGGTCGTCGATCGCCACACCGCCGCCGCGTTCCACCACGTCCACGCTGAGGATGTCTGCCCCGATCTCGCCGAGCGCCGAAGCGACCGCGCCGAGCGTGCCGGGACGGTCCGGGAGTTGAACCCGGATCAGGAAGGACACGGTGAACGCCTCCATGCTCATGCGCGGGAGATGATCACCCGAGCGGTTTCGGTGAGCGGTACGCGCCACGTGCCGTTACCGCCGACCGGTGATTCTCGCAGACGAACTATCGCTTTCCGACTCTCCTCCGACAGTTGCGCTCCGGTAAAATCGCGCACCGCCCGATCGGCCGCCCCCGGCAACCCGGTCGGAGCCGGTGCTGACCTCGCCATAGACTCGTGTAGTCCAAAAATCCGACTACCGACCCACGGGGGTTGACGAGGTGCCCAGCATCTCCCGCGACGAGGTCGCGCACCTGGCCAAGCTGGCCAGGCTGGCCGTCACCGACGACGAGCTCGACCTGTTCGCCGGTCAGCTCGACGTCATCCTGCAGTCGGTGTCCGCGGTGGGCGACATCGCCACCGCCGACATCCCGCCGACGTCGCACGCCGTTCCGCTGACCAACGTGTTCCGCGAGGACGTGGTGCGCCCGAGCCTCGGCCAGGCCAAGACGCTCGCGGGCGCCCCCGCCGCCGAGGACGGCCGCTTCCGCGTGCCCCGAATCTTGGGTGAGGAAGCATGAGCCTGATCCGCAGCACGGCCGCCGAGCTGGCCGCCAAGATCCACGGTGGCGAGGTGTCGGCGGTCGAGGTCGCCCAGGCGCACCTCGACCGCATCGCCTCGGTCGACAAGGGGATCAACGCGTTCCTGCACGTCGACGCCGAGGGCGCTCTCGCCGCCGCGAAGGAGGTCGACGACGACGTCGCCGCGGGCCGACCGGTGGCGTCCCCGCTGGCGGGCGTCCCGCTGGCGCTCAAGGACGTGCTCGTCGCCGAGGGCATGCCGACCACGTGCGGGTCGAAGATCCTGGAGGGCTGGCACTCGCCGTACGACTCGACGGTGACCCGCAAGCTCCGCGCCGCGGGCGTCGTCATCCTCGGCAAGACCAACATGGACGAGTTCGCGATGGGCTCCTCCACCGAGAACTCCGCCTACGGCCCGACCCGCAACCCGTGGGACACCGACCGGATCCCCGGCGGCTCGGGCGGCGGCTCCTCCGCGGCGCTGGCCGCGTTCGAGGCGCCGCTGGCCATCGGCACCGACACCGGCGGCTCCATCCGCCAGCCGGGCGCGGTGACCGGCACGGTCGGCGTGAAGCCGACCTACGGCTCGGTGTCCCGCTACGGCCTGGTCGCGTTCTCCTCGTCGCTGGACCAGGCCGGGCCGTGCGCCCGCACGGTCCTCGACACGGCGCTGCTGCACGAGGTCATCGCGGGCTACGACCACATGGACTCCACGTCCATCGACGCCCCGGTGCCCCCGGTCGTGGCCGCGGCCCTCGAAGGCGCGTCCGGCGACCTGTCCGGCGTCCGCGTCGGCGTCGTCGCGCAGTTCAGCGGCGACGGCTACCAGCCGGGTGTGCTGGCGTCGTTCGAGGCGGCCGTCGAGCAGCTCCGGCAGCTCGGCGCGGAGGTCGTCCAGGTCTCCTGCCCCAGCTTCGACTACGCGCTGCCCGCGTACTACCTCATCGCGCCCAGCGAGGCCTCGTCCAACCTGGCCCGCTTCGACGCGATGCGGTACGGCCTGCGGGTCGGCGACGACGGCACGCACGGCGCGGAGGAGGTTATGTCGCTGACCCGCGAAGCGGGCTTCGGCGCGGAGGTCAAGCGCCGCATCATGATCGGCACGTACGCGCTGTCGTCCGGCTACTACGACGCCTACTACGGCTCGGCGCAGAAGGTCCGCACGCTCATCTCGCGGGACTTCGACGCCGCGTTCGCGACCGTCGACGTGCTGGTGTCGCCGACCACGCCCACCACGGCGTTCAAGATCGGCGAGCGCTCCGGCGACCCGATGGCCATGTACAAGGCCGACCTCTGCACCATCCCGTCGAACCTGGCGGGCAACGCGGCGATGAACGTCCCGAGTGGACTTTCCGCCGACGACGGGCTGCCCGTCGGTCTCCAGATCATGGCTCCGCCGCTCCAGGACCACCGCATGTACCGGGTCGCCGCCGCCTACGAGGTCGCCCGCGACGCGGCCCAGGGCGGTCCGCTCATCCAGCGCGTCCCGCAGTTGGAAGGGATCTGACCATGAGGAAAGCCCGAGGGCTCTTCGGCCTGCTCGGCGCGGCCGCCGCCGCCGCGAGCGCGTTCTCCACCCTGCGCACCGCCAGGGGTGAGAAGGACAAGCTGGCGCTCGCGAACGCGGTGGCCAGCGTCGTCGTGGCCATCACCGGCGCGGCGCTGACCGTGCGCGGGTTCCGGAAGGACGGGAAAGCGTGACGAGCGTGGCTGACCTGATGGACTACGCCGAGGTCGTCGAGCGCTTCGACCCGGTGCTGGGCTTGGAGGTGCACGTCGAGCTGCACACCAGGACCAAGATGTTCTGCGGCTGCGCCAACGAGTTCGGCGGCGAGCCGAACACGCACGTGTGCCCCGTCTGCCTCGCCGCGCCCGGCGCGCTGCCGGTCGTCAACGGCGTCGCGGTCGAGTCGGCGATCCGGATCGGTCTCGCGCTCAACTGCGAGATCGCCGAGTGGTGCCGCTTCGCGCGGAAGAACTACTTCTACCCGGACATGCCGAAGAACTTCCAGACGTCCCAGTACGACGAGCCGATCGCGTTCAACGGCTACCTCGACGTGACGCTGGACGACGGTGAGATCTTCCGCGTGGAGATCGAGCGCGCGCACATGGAGGAGGACACCGGCAAGTCGCTGCACGTCGGCGGCACGGCCGGTCGCATCCACGGCGCCGAGCACTCCCTGCTCGACTACAACCGCGCGGGCGTGCCGCTGATCGAGATCGTCACGAAGATGATCCCCGGCACCGGCGAGCGCGCACCCGAGGTGGCCCGCGCGTACGTCAGCGCGCTGCGCGACCTGCTCAAGGCGCTCGACGTGTCCGACGTCCGGATGGACCAGGGCTCGCTGCGCTGCGACGCGAACGTCTCCCTGAGCCCCAAGGACTCCGGAGTGCTCGGCACCCGCACGGAGACGAAGAACGTCAACTCGCTGCGCAGCGTCGAGCGGGCCGTGCGCTTCGAGATGACCCGCCAGGCGGCGATCCTCGCCGAGGGCGGCGAGATCGTGCAGGAGACGCGGCACTTCGAGGAGGCCTCCGGCACGACCCGCGCGGGCCGTCGCAAGGAGACCGCCGAGGACTACCGGTACTTCCCGGAGCCCGACCTCGTCCCGATCGCGCCGTCGCGCGAGTGGGTCGAGGAGCTGCGCCTCACGCTGCCGGAGATGCCCGCGCAGCGGCGCAAGCGCATCCAGACCGAGTGGAAGCTCACCGACGCCGAGCTGCGCGACCTGGTCAACGCGGACGCCGTCGACCTCGTCGCGGCCACCGTCGAGGCGGGCGCGACGTCCGTCGAGGCGCGGTCGTGGTGGGTGTCGTACCTGATGCAGCAGGCCAACACCCGCGGCGTGGAGCTCGGCGCGCTGCCGATCACCCCGGCGCAGGTGGCGAAGGTGGTCGCGCTGGTCAACTCCGGTGCGCTGACCAACAAGCTCGCCCGCGAGGTCGTCATCGGCGTCCTCGACGGCGAGGGTGAGCCGGAGCAGGTCGTCGAGGCCCGCGGGCTGAAGGTCGTCTCGGACGACTCGGCCCTGGAGAAGGCCGTCGACGAGGCCCTGGCCGCGCAGCCGGACGTGGCGGACAAGATCCGCGACGGCAAGGTGGCCGCCGCGGGTGCGATCGTCGGTGCGGTCATGAAGGCCACGAAGGGCCAGGCCGACGCCAAGCGGGTGCGCGAACTCGTGATCTCCCGCTGTTCCTAGGTATTCCACGTCGGAGGCGTTGTCCAGTCCGCTTTATGCGGTCGGGCAACGCCTCCGTTGTGTTATCCCCTTGCTCCGATCGGGTGGTCCAAAGTCTCTTTGATGGGCCGTAAACCCTGGTCAGCGATGATCTGAGTCATATTTTCGGTCGCAATGGGTGAAAATACTCATCGAAGACGCGTCCATCTGTGTCAGGCTTGACCCGTTCGCCAAGCCGGGGGGCTTGGGAATGATCATGAATAAACCGGATCAGGTAACCGACCCGAACGGGTCGCCTGTTGTTAGGGGAGAACAACTCATGGCTGAAACCGACCCGAAGCTCATCGAGGAGATCGACGCGATCGTGCCGGACGAGAACGGGACGGCGCCTGACCAGTCGCCGAAGGACCCCGCTCCCGTGGTGCCGAACGGCGGCCCGTACGAGACCCAGACCGAGCCGCAGCCCGCGAACTAGCGACTCCGGAGGCCGGATGCCGCTGGCGGACGGGTGTACCCCGATCAGCCTGCGGTGTCCGGCTTTCGTTTGTGCTCTGATATGACGGTGGCTGTGTCGATCCGCGTTGCGTCGTCACGCGGTGCGTCCCGTGTCGATCCCGCTGGTGCCGTCGAACGCGCGCGTGAGTTCCACCGCCGCGCTCGGAAGGCCGCCGTCGCCAAGCGCTACCTCGACGGGGCGCGCCTGCTCGAACGGGGACTCGCGGTCCTCGAAGCGCCCGACGTCGACCCGGACCAGCGCCTGGAGCTGCGCACCAGGCAGCTCGTCACGCTGTCCTTCTGCCTGGCCGAGACCGGCAGCCTCGACGACGGCCTGACGCTCCTCGCCTCCGCCCGCCACGACCTGACCGCGTTGTCGGACCAGCGGTTGCGCGACGAGCTCTACGGACTGGTCGACTCCAACCACGGCGTCCTGCTGTGCCGCGTGGGGCGGATCGAGGAGGGCATCTACCACCTCGACCTGCACATCGCCTACCAGGAACGCCGCGTGGCCGAGCACGCCGACGACCTGAAGCCGCGCGTCGAGTCGCTCATCATCTCCTTGTCCAACCGGGGGAACGCCTACGGCGAGGTGCACCGGACCGCGCAGGCCACGGCGGACCTCGACCGGGTCGTCGCGCTCGCGAAGAGCCACGACCTCCCCGTCCGCGCCGCCATCGCGACCCACGCGCTCGGCAACGTGCTCCAGCGAGCGGGTGACCTGCCCGCGGCCCTCCAGCGCTACGAGGAGGCCAACCGGGTCTACCAGGAGCTGGAGCCGGGGATGCTGCTCCGGCTGCGGATCGACCAGGCTGAGGCCCTGATCAGCGCGGGTCTCGTCGACGAGGCCGGGCGCCACCTCGACGAGGTGCTGCCGGAGCTGCGCAGGCAGCGCATCGGCCAGGACATCGCCGAGGCCGAGCTGCTCCGCGCCGCCGCGGCCCTGCTCGACGGCGAACTCCGCACGGCCAAGCGGATGGCGAACTCGGCGCAGCGCAAGCTGGCCCGGCGCGGCAGCCCGGCGTGGGCGGCGGTCGCGGGGCTGATCGCGCTGCGCGCGGACGTGCTCCGCGCCCTCGACAGCCGCCGACCGTCGGGGCGGGTCGTCGACCGCGCGCTCGAACTCGCCGAACGGCTCTCCGCCCTGAAGCTGCCCGACCAGGCCACCGTCGCGCAGGCCCTCGCCGCGCGCCTGGAGGTGCGCCGCGGCAACACCGACCGCGCCGCCGAACTGCTGCGCTCGGTGCCGCGCGTCCGCCGCACCAGCACGATCGACCAGCGGATGCTCGTGCGCCTGTCCAGGGCCGAACTGGCGCTGGCCACCGGCAACCGCCGCGTCGCGCTGGCGCAGGCCAAGGCAGGGCTGGCCGAACTCGGCCGGATGCGCGACCAGATGGGCGGCCTGGAGCTGGTGTCCGGCACCGCGCTGCACGGCCGTGAGCTGGGCGAGCTGGCGGTGCGGCTGGTGCTGGACGGCGCGGGCTCCGCCGCCTCGGCCAAGCGCCTGTTCACCTGGCTGGAGCGCACCCGCGCCCAGATGTACCGCTACCAGCCGGTCGAGTCCACGGTGGACGCCGAACTGGTCGAGAGCATCGCCGAGGTCCGCCAGCTCAGCCGCGCGCTGCTCCGCGCCCGCCTCGACGGCCACCCGACCTCCACCCTGGAGGCCCGCTACGCCACCAGCCAGCGCGACGCGATGCGCCTGGGCTGGAGCGCCAGCCCGTGGGGCAAGGCCCGCCCGGTCGCGGACCTGCGGGCCGTCCAGGCCGAGCTGGGCGACCGCGCGATGATCAGCTTCGCGACGTCCGACGACGACCTGGTCGCCGTCGTCGTGGCGGGCGGGAGGGTCCGGATGGTCCGCCTCGGCTCCGCGCCCGCCGCCACCGAGGCCGCGCTGCGCCTGCACGCCGACCTCAACGCCCTGGCCCCCGACTACCTCCCCGCCGCGCTGGCCGACGTCATCGCCACGTCCGCCCGCCGCCAGGCCGACCTCCTCGACCGGCAGCTCCTCCAGCCCCTCGCCGACCTGCTCGGCGACCGCGAACTCGTCATCGTCCCCACCGGCGCCCTGTACGTGGTGCCGTGGGGCGTGCTCGGCCAGTGCAAGTCCCGCCCCACCACCGTCGTCCCCTCCGCCACCGCGTGGCTCGCCACCAGCCAGGCAGGGCCCGACTCGACGTCGGGCGTCCTCCTGGTCCGCGGCCCCGGCCTCCAGGCCGCCGAGGGCGAGATCGACAAGCTGGCCGGCTACCACGCCGACGCCACCTCGCTGGGCGGCACCGAGGCCAGGGTCGGCCCGGTGCTCGACGCGCTGGACGGCGTCTCGCTCGCCCACATCGCCGCGCACGGTGAGCACGAACCCGAGAACGCCCTGTTCTCCCGCCTGGAACTCGCCGACGGCGCCCTCTTCGCGCACGAGGTGGGCCGCGTCAGGCGACCGCCGAAGCAGGTCGTGCTGGCCGCGTGCGAGCTGGCCCTCAACCGCATCCGGCCGGGTGACGAGGCGCTGGGGTTCGCGGGGGCGATGCTCGCCAGCGGCGCGCACACCGTGATCGCGGCCAGCAGCCGCGTGGGCGACGAGCCCGCGGCGGCCGCCATGGGCGACTACCACCGCGGCCTGTCGTCGGGGGCGTCCCCGGCCGTGGCGCTCGCCGACGCCATCGCGATCGACCCGCTGCGGCGGCCGTTCGTGTGCCTGGGGTCGGGCTGATATGGGTTGCGGGTTCCAGAACTCGTCACCCCCGGCGCGCGGACCGGCCGCCGGGCGCACGCCGTGCACCCGAACAGCGACCTCCGGATCGAGTGCTCGCCGTTCAGCGAGGACGGCCTCGCCGACGTGCGCCCTCGTCGTGAACGGCCCGAGGCCCTAGTCCTTGCTCCCGCCGCTGGAGCTGTCGCGCAGCACGATCACCACGCGGTCGTCGCTGGAGATCGGCGTGCCGCCCGCGGCCTTGTTCACCGTGCCCACCAGCGCGGTGTTGTCGTCCAGCGCCACCAGCGGGCCGATGCGGCCGAAGCCGGTCTCCTTGTCCAGGAACGGTTCCGGCTTGCCGGTGAAGCCGCCCTCGGCGTTCATGGCGATCATCTGCGTGCCGGGCACGTTCGACGTGGCGACCCACATCGTGTTCGACAGCGACGCGCACCCGCCGACACCCGGCTTGTCCGGCCACGTCCACGCGGGCGAGCCGAGCGGCTTGCCCGCGGTGATCCGGTACAGCACGTCGGCGGAGGCGGTGGAGTCCGTGACCCACGTCTTCGTGCCGTCGGCCGACACGCACACGCCGCCGGGCGAGCGGAAGCCGCTGGCGACGACCGCGGAGCCGGTGGTGGGGTTGCCCGCCGCGGGCTGGCCGGAAGCGTCGATGCGGAGCAGCTTGCCCGCGAGCGAGGCCGGGTCGGCGGCGAGGGCGGGGTCGCCCGCGTCGCCGGTCGCGACCAGGAGGGCGCCCTCGCGGTCGTGGCCCAGGACGCCGCGGTTGCCGGTCGCGCCCTTCGGGATGCCCGTGAGCACCGGCTTCGGCGTGTCGCCCGGCGCGATCCGCATGACCCGGTTGTCCGTGTCGGTGGTCAGGTAGACGTAGACGAGCTGGTCCTCGCCGTAGGTCGGCGACAGGGTGAGGCCGGTCAGGCCGCCGTCGCCGGTCGCGTCGACGGCGAAGCTGCCCACCTCGACCGGGTCGACGTCCTTGCTGACCTTGAGCAGCTTGCCGGTGGTCCGCTCGGTCGCCAGCGCCGTGACGACGCCGGTCGACTGGTTCACGTCCATCAGCGCCACGCCGGAGAGGGGGTTCAGGCAGGTCGCCACGACGGCGGGGTTGAAGTCCTTGCAGCCCTCGGGCGGTGGCACCGACGTCGGCGGCTGCCCGCCCGGCTGCTGGCCGCCGCCCTGCGGCAGACCGCCCGGCATCTCGGGCGTCGGACCCGCCTGCGGCGTGAGCTGCGGCTGGGCGCTCCACCCGGCGGCCGACGGCTGCTCCGGGAAGTCGGCGCAGCCCGCCGCGAGCAGGCCGATGGCCGTGCTCGCGAGCACCGCGCGGAGCAACCGCTGAGGACGTGACACGGGTGTTGACCCTAGGCGCGGGGCCGTGAACCCGAGGTGAGCGGCGACGGCGGGTCCAGGTCGTAGAGCGCCCGGTGCACGGCGTCGACCCGGTCGATCAGGAGCAGCAGCTCCTCGGAGAGCACCTCCGGAGCCTCCAGCGGCAGGAAGTGGCTGGTCGGGAGCACCCTGACCCGCGCCTGCGGGAGCGCACCGGCCGGTCCGGCCATGCTCTCCGGCGAGGCCAGCACGTCGTACCGGCCCGCCAGGACCGTTGTGGGGCACGTCACGCCCGCCAGGTCCTGCCGGGGCGTCCGCCCGAGCGCGAGCGCCAGCGTGAAGTACCAGCTCCAGTCGTGCCGCAGGAACCGCCTCATCGACCCGGCCACGGCCTCGGGCGCGCTCGACGCCAGCATCAGCCCGCTGTGCCGCAGCAGGAACGTCGTCACGTCGTTGATCGGCAGCCGGTGCAGCACGAGGTCCAGCAGGGGACCCGCGGCGCGCAGCGCCCTCGTGCCGGTCAGACCGATGAGCCTGCGCACGTCCGGCGGCAGGCCGGAGATGCCGAGCATGCTCTCGAACGAGTCGCCCGGCGCGCCCGCGACCAGCATCAACCCCGACACGCGGTCCGGGTGCCCCAGCGCCAGCTCGGCCGCCACCGTCACGCCCATCGACCAGCCGAGCACGACGCACGACTCGACGCCCGCGTCGTCCAGGACGGCGAGCGCGTCGGCGACGTGGTCGGCCAGCGCGATCCGCGACTCGTCCTCCGGCCGCTCCGACCCCATCGTGCCGCGGTGGTACCAGCTCAGCGCCCGCACGCCCGCCGAGGGCAGCAGCAGCGCGGGCCACGTCTCCGGCGTGGTGCCCAGGCCGGGGCACAGCAGCACGGTGGGACCTTCCGACGAGGTCTGCCACACCCTGATCCGCGTGCCGTCCTCGCTCGTGACGTCGTGCTCCTGCATGGGGGGCAGTGTGCCGTAGGTTTCGGGGGTGACGCTCATCGTGTTGGTCCCCGACGACTACGGCGTGACGGCGCTGTCCTCCGTGGACGGTGTCCGCGCGGTCCGCTACCAGCCGGGTGAACCCCTGCCACCGGACGCCGCCGACGCGCGGGTGTTCGTGCCCAAGTTCCTCCAGGGCACCAATCCGCGCGAGGTCTACGCCCAGCTGCCGAAGCTCGAACTGGTGCAGCTGCTCAGCGCGGGCGCGGAGCGCTTCGTCGGTCAGCTCCCGGAGGGCGTGCTGCTCTCCACGTGCCGCGGCGCGCACGGCGGCAGCACGGCGGAGTGGGCGATCGGCGCGCTGATCGCGATCTACCGCGACTTCCCGGCGTTCGAGGCCGCCCGCCAGGAGCGCCGCTGGGACTACCACGTCACCGACACCCTCCAGGACAAGCGCGTCCTCGTCGTCGGCGCGGGCGACCTCGCCGAGCAGTTCCGCCGCAGGCTCGAACCGTTCGACGCGACCGCCACCCTCGTCGGCCGCACGGCCCGCGACGGCGTCCGAGGCATGGACGAGCTGCCCGCGCTGCTGCCCGAGCACGACGCCGTGCTGGTCGTCGTCCCGCTGACCGACGAGACGACGGGCATGGTCGACGCCGACTTCCTCGCCGCCATGCCCGACGGCGCGATCCTGGTCAACGGCGCCCGCGGCCCCGTGGTCGACACCGACGCCCTGCTGGCCGAGCTGACGAGCGGTCGGCTGCGCGCCGCGCTGGACGTGACCGAGCCGGAGCCGCTGCCCGCCGAACATCCACTGTGGACCGCGCCCGGCCTGTTCCTGACGCCCCACGTGGCGGGCAGCTGCACGGGCTCCCAACGCCGTTCGTACGCCGTCGTCGTCTCCGAGATGACCAGGTTCGCGGCCGGTGAGCAGCCCGCCAACCTGGTGAAAGGCGACTACTGACCCGCTCGGTCGGCGTTCGCGCCGGTCGGTCGGGCGGAATGGGCTCTCGCCAACGCCGCCGGAGTCTCCTATCGTGCCGGGTCGTGGCTACTCACGACGACCGCTCGGCCAGCTCCGGCGGTTACCCCGACGACGGCTTCTACCCGGCGAGCGGTTCCGGCGGAGGCGTGCACCACTTCGACGACGGGACGCAGTCGTTCGACGCCTCCACGAAGGCCTTCGACGACACCGGCTACACACCCCTCGACCAGGTCGAGCCGCACTACGAGGACGACGACGACCACCGCAGGGTGTTCGGCTGGAACGGCGGCACCGACCTCGGCCTGCTCGTGCTGCGGGTCGGCCTCGGCGCAGCGTTCGTCGTGCACGGCCTCCAGAAGGTGTTCGGCCTGTTCGGCGGCCCCGGCATCGACGGCTTCGCGAAGTTCCTGGAGTCCTCCGGCTTCCGCGAGGCCCGCATCCTGTCCTGGGTCACCGGCATCACCGAGCTGGGCGGCGGCATCCTGCTGGTCTTCGGCCTGTTCACCCCGCTGGCCGCGGCGGGCATCCTCGGCGTGATGGCCAACGCCATCGTGGTGAAGTGGGGCGGCGGCTTCTTCGGCGCGCCGGGCGTGGAGCAGGAGGCGTCGTTCGCCGTGATGGCGTTCGCCCTGCTGTTCACCGGCCCCGGCCGGGCCGCCCTCGACTACGGCAGGTCCTGGTTCCGCCGTCCCCTGCTCAGCGGCTCCGTCTTCCTGGTCATCGCCGCCGCGGCGGTCGTGGCGACGCTGTACGTGTTCCGGTCCGTCTGACGCCGGGGTCGGGCCCGCGGTCGCCCTCGGCGGCGGGCCCGACCCCCGGTGGGACTACCGCGAGGGGTCGCGCACGGCCCCGGTCGACGCGTCCGTGGTGAGCCGCGCGTACGCCCGCAGCGCCGCCGTCACCGGGCGCACCCGGTCGACCGGCTGCCACGGCCGCTCGCTCGCCTCCATCTTCGCGCGGCGCTCGGCCAGCACGTCCTCGTCCACGAGCAGTTCGAGCCTGCGCTCGTGCACGTCGATGAGGATCCGGTCGCCGTCCCGCACGAGCCCGATCGCGCCGCCGCCCGCGGCCTCGGGCGAGACGTGCCCGATCGACAGCCCCGACGACCCGCCGGAGAACCGCCCGTCGGTGATCAGCGCGCACTTCTTGCCGAGCCCCGAGCCCTTGAGGAACGCGGTCGGGTGCAGCATCTCCTGCATACCGGGCCCGCCCGCCGGACCCTCGTAGCGGACCACGAGCACGTCACCGGCCTGGATCTCCTTCTTCAGGATCACCGACACGGCCTCTTCCTGGCTCTCCACGACCCGCGCCGGGCCCTCGAAGTGCCACAGCTCCTCGTCGATGCCCGCGGCCTTGATCACCGCGCCGCGCTCGGCCAGGTTGCCGCGCAGCACCGCCAGGCCGCCGTCCTTGGTGAACGCGTGCTCGACGTCGTGGATGCAGCCCGCCGCCGCGTCGGTGTCCAAAGAGGACCAGCGGTTGGACGTGGAGAACGCCTCGGTCGTGCGGACGCCGCCGGGGGCGGCGTGGAACAGCTCCACCGCCCGCTCGGACGGGTTCGGCCCGCGGACGTCCCACTCGGTCAGCCACTGCTCCAGCGACGGGCTGTGCACCGAGTGCACGTCCCGGTGCAGCAGGCCACCGCGGTCCAGCTCACCGAGCAGCGCGGGGATCCCGCCCGCCCGGTGCACGTCCTCCATGTGGTAGTCGGAGTTCGGCGACACCTTCGACAGGCACGGCACGCGGCGGCTGATGTCGTCGATGTCCTGGAGGGTGAAGTCGATCTCGCCCTCCTGCGCGGCGGCGAGGATGTGCAGCACCGTGTTGGTCGAGCCGCCCATCGCCATGTCCAGCGCCATCGCGTTCTCGAACGCCTTGCGGTTCGCGATCGTCCGCGGCAGCGCCGTCTCGTCGTCGTCCTCGTACCAGCGGCGGCACAGCTCCACGACGGTCTTGCCCGCGTCGACGAACAGCTCCCGGCGCGCGGCGTGCGTCGCCAGCGTGGAACCGTTGCCCGGCAGCGCCAGCCCGAGCGCCTCGGTCAGGCAGTTCATCGAGTTCGCGGTGAACATGCCGGAGCACGACCCGCACGTCGGGCACGCCGACCGCTCGACCTCGTCCAGACCGGCCTGGTCGACGTTCGAGTTCGCCGACGCGGAGATCGTCGTGATCAGGTCGGACGAGGGGATCGCCACCCCGTCCACGACGACGGCCTTGCCCGCCTCCATCGGCCCGCCCGACACGAACACCACCGGGACGTTCAGCCGCAGCGCCGCGTTCAACATGCCCGGCGTGATCTTGTCGCAGTTCGAGATGCAGACGATCGCGTCGGCCTGGTGCGCGTTCACCATGTACTCGACGGCGTCCGCGATCACCTCGCGCGAGGGCAGGGAGTACAGCATCCCGCTGTGCCCCATCGCGATCCCGTCGTCCACCGCGATCGTGTGGAACTCGCGCGGCACCCCGCCCGCCTCGCGGATGCCCTCGGCGACGATGTCGCCGAGGTCGCGCAGGTGCACGTGGCCCGGCACGAACTGCGTGTAGGAGTTCGCGATGGCGATGATCGGCTTGCCGAAGTCGGAATCCGTCATGCCGGTCGCCCGCCAGAGCGAACGGGCGCCTGCGGCGTTGCGGCCATGAGTGGTGGTGCGGGACCGGAGCGGGGGCACGGCTCCTCCAGAATCTGCGAACAGCGTGAGGTGATCAGACGCCTGGTGGGCGTGACGTGCGGGTGGGGCCGGGGTCCCTCAGACGTTACTCGTGCGCAGCTCGGCCGTGACCAGCAGAGCGGCCAGTGCGAGCGTGATCACGTGCACCACCGTGCACCACAGGCAGATCTTCCCGATCAGGAACAGCTCGGCCGCCACGAGGTAGACGACCATCAGCACGCCGACGCCCAGCGACCCCAGCCGCACCCACCCGACCCACGGGTTCGCGGAGCGCCACGCCCACGGCAGGCACAGGACGGTCAGGAACGCGTAGAACGCCGTGCCGAGGTCGGCCACCGCGATGCCGAACAGCTCCGACTGCTCGCTGCTGGTCACCGACGCGCAGTCGACGACGCTGTTCTCCGCGCAGACCAGCAGGTTCGAGGTGCTGTGGTGCGCGATGGTGAGGTAGATCGACACGGCCAGCCCCGCGAGCGCCAGCAGGAGGCTGACCAGCGGGACGCGGGAAGTCTTGAGCACGGCCCCGACTGTACGGAGGGCGCGGGTTGGACCGGTGTGAACCGCGGCCCGGTGCTACTCGATCGAGTGATCTTCTGGCAGGGGGCCGATCCCGCGCCCGCGGTGCGGAACCCCGAACCGCGGTGCCGGGGTCCCTCAGGGACGTTCGGAGCGTTCCCGGTCGGTGTCGGCGCCGTCGGTCGGGGTCTCCGCTCCGGCCTCGGCCTCGCCGGGCTCGGCGGCGGTGTCGGCCGCCCCGTCCTCCCCGCCCCCCTCGTCGGCGACGGGCTCCCGCACCTCGACCGCGGGAACGGTGATCCGGCCGCCGCTCACGGCCGCCAGCGCGGGCAGGTGCATCATCCGCACACCGGGCAGCGGGATGAGCTCGTCGTCGGCCAGCACCACGCTCAACCAGGACTTCTCCGACAGCTTGACGGCCTTGACGTCGTCCCAGGCCACGGTCTTCGAGCCGAACGCCCCGCGCGCGACGATCCGCTCACGGGTCACCGTCGTGCGCAGCCGGACCACCCACGCGGCGAACGCCAGCGGCAGCACGTACAGCACCTGGAGGCCGGGCACGGCGAACGCCACGGGCGTCACGCAGATCAACCCCACCCCGGAGGCGAGGAGGGCGACGGCGGGGATTCGGAAGACCAGCTTGTCCACGTCCGCCATGGTCGCACCGGGCCTCCGAGCGGGTGATCCGGGGCCGGACCGTGGACCACGTCACGTCCACGATCCGGGATTTCGATCCCGCCCAGTTGACGATGCCGCGGATTCACCGTTAACGTCACCCCCATGCAGCGCACGCTCGTTCTCGTACTTCCCAGGCGCGTCGACGCCTAGGCAGTAGAAGCTGCGTCGACGCGCGACCCTCGTACGACCCGTTCGGGTTGTCGAGGGTTTTTTCGTGCCCGGACCCCCAGGTGGGCCCACCACCGCATCCGACACCACGAGGCAGACAGATGACTAGCGCAACCTCGCGACAGGCCACCGGCGAGTCGCCCCGCCCCGGCCCGCGGCCCAAACCGGCCCCGCCGAGCGGAGCCCCGATCCGCGTAACCGGCGCCCAGTCGCTCGTCCGTTCACTCGAAGCCGTCGGCTGCGAAATCGTCTTCGGCATCCCCGGCGGGACGATCCTGCCCGCGTACGACCCGCTGCTCGACTCGACCAAGGTCCGCCACGTCCTCGTGCGCCACGAGCAGGGCGCGGGCCACGCCGCGACCGGCTACGCGCAGGCCACCGGCAAGGTCGGCGTCTGCATGGCCACCTCGGGTCCCGGCGCGACGAACCTCGTCACCCCCCTCGCGGACGCGAACATGGACTCCGTCCCCGTCGTCGCGATCACCGGGCAGCAGAGCCGCCCGCTGATCGGCACGGACGCGTTCCAGGAGGCCGACATCTGCGGCATCACGATGCCGATCACCAAGCACAACGTCCTCGTCACCGACCCGGCGGAGATCCCGAGGGCCATCGCCGAGGCGTTCCACCTGGCGGCGACGGGCCGACCCGGCCCCGTGCTGGTGGACATCCCCAAGGACGTGCTCCAGGAGATGACGACGTTCTCCTGGCCGCCGGAGCTGCGCCTGCCGGGCTACCGCCCGACGACGAGGCCCCACGGGAAGCAGGTGCGCGAGGCCGCGAAGCTGATCGCGGCCGCGAGGAAGCCCGTGCTCTACGTCGGCGGCGGCGTCATCAAGGCCAACGCCAACGCGGAACTGCTGAAGCTCGCGGAGTCCACGGGCATCCCGGTCGTCACGACGCTGATGGCGAAGGGCGCGTTCCCGGACTCGCACCCGCAGCACATGGGCATGCCGGGCATGCACGGCTCGGTCGGCGCGGTCGCCGCGATGCAGGAGGCCGACCTCCTGGTCGCGCTCGGCGCGCGGTTCGACGACCGGGTCACCGGCCAGCTCTCGTCGTTCGCGCCGCACGCCGCCGTCGTGCACGCGGACATCGACCCGGCGGAGATCTCGAAGAACCGCCGCGCCGACGTGCCGATCGTGGGCGACTGCAAGGAGATCATCACCGAGCTGGTCGACGCCATCAGGGTCGAGGTGGAGCACTCCTCCAAGACCGTCGACCTGGGGCCGTGGTGGGACCACCTCAACGGCCTCAAGGAGACCTACCCGCTGGGCTACGACTGGCCCGACGACGGGACCCTGTCGCCGCAGTTCGTGATCGAGCGCATCGGCGCGCTGGTCGGCCCGGACGCGCTCTACACCGCGGGCGTCGGCCAGCACCAGATGTGGGCGGCGCAGTTCATCAAGTACGAGAACCCGCGCACGTGGATCAACTCCGGCGGTCTCGGCACCATGGGCTACGCGGTCCCCGCGGCCATGGGCGCCAAGGCGGGCGCGCCGGACAAGCAGGTCTGGGCGATCGACGGCGACGGCTGCTTCCAGATGACCAACCAGGAACTGGCCACCTGCGCCATCGAGGGCCTGCCCATCAAGGTCGCCGTCATCAACAACGGCAACCTGGGCATGGTCCGCCAGTGGCAGAACCTCTTCTACGAGGGCCGCTACTCGCAGACCGACCTCGGCACGCACAAGCACCGCATCCCGGACTTCAAGCTGCTCGGCGAGGCCATGGGCTGCGCGGGCCTGCGCGCGGAGTCCCGCGAGGAGGTCGACGCGGTCATCAAGCAGGCCATGGAGATCAACGACCGGCCGGTCGTCATCGACTTCGTGGTCGGCAAGGACGCCCAGGTGTGGCCGATGGTCGCGGCGGGCACCGGCAACTCCGAGATCATGGCCGCGCGCGGCATCCGCCCACTGTTCGATGAGGACCTGTGATGACCCGGCACACCCTGAGCGTTCTGGTCGAGGACAAGCCCGGTGTGCTCGCGCGCGTCGCGGGCCTGTTCTCCCGGCGGGGGTTCAACATCGAATCCCTCGCCGTCGGCCGCACCGAGTACCCCGACATCTCCCGGATGACCATCGTCGTCTCGGTCGACGAACTACCCCTGGAACAGGTCACCAAGCAGCTCAACAAGCTGATCAACGTGATCAAGATCGTGGAGCTGGAGCCGACCGCTTCCGTTCAACGGCAACTGCTGCTCGTGAAGGTCAGAGCCGACGCGACCGTGCGCAGCCAGGTGCTCGAAACCGTGCAGCTGTTCCGCGCCAAGGTCGTCGACGTGTCGCCCGAGGCGGTCACCGTCGAGGCGACCGGCACGTCTGACAAGCTCGACGCGCTGCTCCGAATGCTGGAGCCCTACGGGCTCCGTGAGATCGTGCAGTCCGGCATGGTCGCGATCGGCCGCGGCGCTCGTTCCATCACCGCCACCGCGGTGCGCTAACCCGAGTTTTCCGCTGTAGGGAAGGATGAAGTAACACCATGAGCGTCGAGATCTTCTATGACGACGATGCGGACCTGAGCATCATCCAGGGCCGCAAGGTCGCCGTGATCGGCTACGGCAGCCAGGGCCACGCGCACGCGCTGAGCCTGCGCGACTCCGGCGTCGACGTGCGGATCGGTCTCCTGGAGACCTCGAAGTCGCGGGCCAAGGCCGAGGAAGAGGGTCTCCGCGTGCTCACGCCCGCCGAGGCGTCCGCCGAAGCCGACCTGATCATGATCCTGGCGCCGGACACCGCCCAGCGGCACATCTACGCCCAGGACATCGCGCCGAACCTGAAGGACGGCGACGCGATCTTCTTCGGCCACGGCTTCAACATCCGCTACGGCCTCATCGAGGCTCCGTCCGGTGTGGACGTCGCCATGGTGGCCCCGAAGGGCCCCGGTCACCTCGTGCGCCGCCAGTTCGTCGACGGCAAGGGCGTTCCCGCGCTCATCGCCATCCACCAGGACGCGACCGGTGGCGCCCAGGCGCTGGCGCTCTCGTACGCGGCGGGCATCGGCGGCACCCGCGCCGGCGTCATCAAGACCACGTTCAAGGAAGAGACCGAGACCGACCTCTTCGGCGAGCAGGCCGTTCTCTGCGGTGGCGCGTCCGCGCTCGTGCAGACCGGTTTCGAGGTGCTGACCGAGGCCGGTTACGCCCCCGAGATCGCGTACTTCGAGGTCCTCCACGAGCTCAAGCTCATCGTCGACCTCATGTACGAGGGCGGCATCGCCCGGATGCGCTACTCCATCTCCGACACGGCCGAGTACGGCGACCTGACCCGCGGCCCGCGCGTGGTCAACGCCGCGGTCAAGGAGGAGATGAAGAAGATCCTGGGCGAGATCCAGGACGGCACCTTCGCGACCGAGTGGGTCGCCGAGGACGAGGCGGGCCGCAACAACTACAAGAAGTTGCAGGCCGAGGGTGAACAGCACCCGATCGAGGAGGTCGGCAAGAAGCTGCGCGGCCTGATGTCCTGGGTCGACCGCCCGCTGACCGACACGGTCTGATCAGCGCTTTTCCCAACGGAGCCCGCGACGCCGACGGTGTCGCGGGCTCCGGTATACCTAGGGACATGACCGAGAGCGCGCCGATCTACGACGACAAGGCTCACGTACGCGGCAACCTCGACCTCACCAAGGCCGAGTGGCAGCGCGGCGGTGACGACTCCGACCCGGACGGCGAACACGTGGAGATCGCCTTCGTCGAGCACACGGACGGCGTCACGTACGTGGCGATGCGCAACTCGGCCCACCCGGAGGGCCCGGTCCTGGTCTTCACGCCCGCGGAGTGGGACGCGTTCATCCTCGGCGCGAAGGACGGCGAGTTCGACGAGCCCTGGTGAGTCGCGCGCAGGACCCCTGGTCCGCGCCGGGCCGCCGTGAGGCAACTCGGAGGTCGCGGCGGAGGACCAGCGGCGGACGCGGTTCCCGCCACCCCGTCACGGCGCGGTCGCCCCACCGCCCCCGATCCGCGCGATGAGGAGTTCGAGCCGCTCCTCCTGGCGCTCGGCCGGGATGCGCCCGCTGTCGGACAGCACGGCCATGCCGTGCAGCGCACTCCAGACGACCTCGGCGAACAGCTCACGCCGGTCGTCCTCCGGGGAGAAGCAGGCGACGAACTCGTCGAACCCGGCCCGTAGCGGCGCGGGCGTCTCGGCGCTCGCGAACGCCAGGTCGGTCGGCAGGACGAACATGGCCTGGTACAGGGCGGGCCGCTCGGTCGCGAACTCCAGGTAGGCGCGGCACACGGCACGCAACGCCTCCCCGAGCCCGGACGCGGTCTGCCGCGCGCGCCGCAGGTGGGCGCCGAGCTCACCGAAGCCGTCGAGCGCGACAGCGCTGACGATGGCCTCCTTGCCGTCGAAGTGGCTGTACAGCACCGGCTGGCTGTACTCCACGCGCTCGGCCAGCCGCCGCGTGGTCACCGCCTCCCACCCCTCGCTCTCCGCGAGTTCGCGCGCGGCCGTGACGATCAGCTGATGACGGTGGGCGCGTTCACGCTCGCGCCGCGACTGGATGGCGGACATGCCCACATCCTAGCAACGCTAGACATCGTGTCGCCGCTTGTTCTATCGTTGCTAGCAACACTAGCGCCGACAGAACCCAGCACGGGCCCTGCGGCTGGGAGGGGAAGAGATCCATGCTCACGAACATCGCCTACGTGCTGGCCGGACTGATCGGCGCGGGCATCATCGTCATCGGCGCACGTGCCCTGTGGTCACCGAGGGCCGCGGTGGGTTTCGGCATCCCCAACACCCCGGTGGAAGACCGGAACTTCCAGTCCTGGCTGTCGGTCAAGGCGGTCCGGGACATCGCCTCGGGGCTCTTCACCTTCATCCTGATGGCGGGAGGGACGCCAGAACTGCTCGGCTGGTTCATCCTCGCCGCGGCGGGCATCCCCGTGGGCGACGCCCTGATCGTGCTGCGCGGCAAGGGTCCGAAATCCGCCGCCTACGGCATCCACGGAGTCACGGCGGCGGTGATGCTGGTGACCAGCGTGCTGCTGCTGGCGACGTAACGGCTCCGGGCTGCAACGGCGGCACGTCACCGGCCCCCCGGCCCCACTGATCTCCCGAGCCGTCTCGATCGCGCTTCTTGGGAAACCCTTTCCCCGGTCGGACCTCGATTTTTGGCATGGGGATGATCGCGCGATCGGGGTTTGATCGGGGAGTCATTCCTTCGGTGATGTGCCGGCCCTGGTCGGAGGTTGCGGCTGTGTGGTTGCGTGCCGCTTTTGGTTGGTTCTCGCTGTGCTTGATGTGGGCCGGGTCCTGTCCCACCCCGATTGCGCGATTGTCTCGATGCCTGATTTCGTTTGTCAAGGCGGGAAAGATGCCTTGACAAACTAAATCAGGCACGACGTGCGCAAGGCATCGGGGTGGGTGCGGGGGAGGAACGGTTCACGAGAAGTGTGATCGAGATGGTGTCGGGGTTTGGTCGGGGCCGGGGGCCCGGTCGGGTTTGGTTGCTTTGTTGGCGGGGTGGCGGGGTGGCGGGGTGGCGGGGTGGCGGCTAGCTGGCGAGTGGTTGTGGTCCGGTGGCCGGCTGGCGGCTGTGGGTTGGTGGGCTGTTGGGCGGCTGTGGGTTGGTGGGCCAGGGGTGTGGGTCGGTGTGGTGGCTGGCGGGTGTGGGCGGTGAGGTGGCTGCGGCGGGGTGGCTGTGGTTGCTTCGGGTCGGGCTCGTCGCGTCGGCGGGTGGGTGCCTTGGGCGTGAGGCCTGTTGCGGGCACATCCGCGGCGGCTGAACAAGCCCTGGCCCGAAGGTGTCCGGAACTCAACCCGAAGGTGGTCACCCCTAACTTCCGGGGAACCGCGTTCGCCCCTCCCACACCATGAGACCGCAGGTCAGCGGGACGGCCGTACGGTTGAATCCGCTGGTGAGGTGGGACACCCGACGTCGGTGGACGAGACCTCGCTGACTAGACTCGTTAACAGTCCGGACACATTGCCGTGGCCGGTCGGCGCGGCTGCCGACGGCGCCATTCCGGCCGCGGCCCGCGCTCCCCATCTGATCCCCGATGCCCTGGGAGCAACGTCCGTGAGCACGAGCCGACCTGTTGTCCTGATCGCCGAGAAGCTGGCCCCCTCGGTGCTCGACGTTTTCGGTGACGGGATCGAGGTGCGCCACGTGGACGGCACCGACCGTCCCGCGCTGCTCGAAGCCGTCGCCGACGCCGACGCGCTGCTCGTCCGTTCCGCCACCAAGGTGAACGCCGAGGTGCTCGCCGCGTCGACGCGGCTGAAGGTCGTGGCGCGCGCCGGCGTCGGGCTCGACAACGTCGAGGTGCCCGCGGCGACCGAGCGCGGTGTCATGGTGGTGAACGCGCCCACGTCGAACATCGTGTCGGCCGCCGAGCACGCCGTCGCGCTGCTGCTCTCGGTCGCGCGGCAGGTGCCCGCCGCGCACGCGACCCTCCAGGAAGGCACCTGGAAGCGCAGCTCCTTCAACGGCATCGAGCTCAACGGCAAGACCGTCGGCGTCGTCGGCCTCGGCAAGATCGGGCAGCTCTTCGCGGCCCGCATCGCCGCGTTCGGCGTCACGCTCATCGCCTACGACCCGTACGTGTCGGCGGCCCGCGCGGCGCAGCTCGGCATCGAGCTGGTCACCCTCGAAGAGCTGCTGGAGCGCTCGGACGCGATCTCCATCCACCTCCCGAAGACCCCCGAGACCAAGGGTCTGATCGGCGCCGACCAGCTCGCCAAGGCGAAGCGCGGCGTGATCATCGTCAACGCCGCGCGCGGCGGCCTCGTCGACGAGCAGGCGCTGGCCGACGCGGTCCGCGAGGGCCAGGTCGGCGGTGCGGGCATCGACGTGTTCTCCACCGAGCCGACCACCGAGAGCCCGCTGTTCGGCGTGCCCGGCATCGTCGTGACGCCGCACCTCGGCGCCTCCACGACCGAGGCGCAGGACCGCGCGGGCACGGACGTCGCGCGCTCGGTGCTGCTCGCGCTCGCCGGTGACTTCGTGCCGGACGCGGTCAACGTGCAGGGCGGTGGCGTGGTGGGCGAGGAGGTCCGCCCGTACCTGCCGCTGGTGCAGAAGCTCGGCACCGTGCTGGCCGCGCTGTCGACCAAGGCCCCGACCTCGGTCACCGTCGAGGTGCGCGGCGAGCTGTCCAACGAGGACGTCGCCGTGCTGCCGCTGGCCGCGCTGCGCGGCGTGTTCTCGCGCGTCGTGGAGGAGCAGGTCACCTTCGTCAACGCGCCGAACCTGGCGTCGTCGCTGGGTGTCGCGGTCGACCTGGTGAAGGAGCCGGAGAGCGCGAACCACCGCAGCCTCGTCACGGTGCGCGCCGTGCAGGCCGACGCGAGCGTGCTCAGCGTGTCGGGCACCCTGACCGGTCTCGACCAGGTCGAGAAGATCGTCGGCATCAACGGCCGCAGCTTCGACCTGCGGGCCGAGGGCAACGTCCTGCTGCTGGAGTACCCGGACCGGCCGGGCGTCATGGGCACCGTCGGCACGCTCCTCGGCGAGGCGGGCGTGAACGTCGAGGCCGCCCAGATCAGCCAGACCACCGACGGCTCGGACGCGTTCATGCTGCTGCGCGTGGACCGCCCGGTGGACAACCAGGTGCTGGACCCGATCGGCGCCTCGGTCGGCGCGCACAAGGTCAGCTCCGTCAGCTTCGAGCAGTGATCGCCCAGGGGGCGTTCCGGCCCCGGAACGCCCCCTGGAGCTTTGCCTGGATTGGGTATATCGCGCGGACACCCGCCCGAGTGACAGTTGACATCTGGTAAGCAATTCTGTGGGTGCCGTCACTCGTTCGGAGTAATATCCGGGTGATGTTCACCGATTAAATTCGCTCCAACGAGGTTGACCGAGGTGCCGTAGAGGGCACGGCACCCCCGCGGGCAGTTCCTACCTGGTCTCTCCCTTCTGCCCGCGCGGTCGTATCCGGCCTCGGTTGGGGCATGTTGTGAGTCGATCTCGCATTCTCGCCAGATCCGCGGGCCCTGTGCTCGCCGCGATGCTGGTAGTCGGCACCACCGCGGGCACCGCGGTCGCCGCAGACGACCCGAAGGCGGAGGCCGTCGCCGCCGCCAGCGGTCTTCCCGCCGCTTCCCTGCAGCTCAAGGTCTCGCCACGGCTGAAGACCACGACCGGCAAGGTCACCGCGTTCGTCGAGCTGGAGGCGAAGCCCGCCGTCGACGCGTACGACGAGAAGAAGAACCAGGGCGGGAGCAAGGAGCAGGCCAAGCAGGCCGCCAAGGACTCCAAGACCGACACGGCCAAGGTCACCGACCAGGTCGTGGGTCAGCTCAAGAGCACGGACTCCTCCACCAAGGAGGTCTCCCGGACCTCGAACGGCGTCCCCGGTGTCATCGTCACCGCCGACGCGCAGAAGGTCCGCGAGCTGGCGAACCGCTCGGACGTGAAGTCCGTGCGCGCCGTGGTGCCGAAGACCCGCACCAACTCCAGCGCGGTGCAGCTCACCAACACCATCAAGGCGTGGCAGCAGTACGGCAGGCTGGGTGAGAACGTCCGGGTCGGCATCATCGACACCGGCATCGACTACACCCACGCCGACTTCGGCGGCCCCGGCACGCCCGAGGCCTTCGAGGCGATCGACGAGACCAAGGTCGATCCGTCGTACTTCCCGACGGCCAAGGTCGTCGGCGGCATGGACTTCGTCGGCAACGGCTACGACGGCGAGAGCGACGACCCGGCGGTCAACACGCCGAAGCCGGACCCGAACCCGATCGACTGCAACAGCCACGGCTCGCACGTCGCGGGCACGACGGCGGGCTTCGGCGTCAACGCCGACGGCACCACGTTCACCGGCGACTACACGAAGCTGACGCCCGAGGCGCTCAACGCCATGAAGATCGGCCCCGGCACGGCCCCCAAGGCGCTGCTGTACGCGCTGAAGGTGTTCGGCTGCGAGGGCTCGACCAACGTGACCTCCGTGGCGCTCGACTGGGCGCTCGACCCCGACGGTGACGGCGACTTCTCCGACCACCTCGACGTGGTCAACCTGTCGCTGGGCCAGGACTACGGCGCACCGGACGACCCCGACAGCCTCTTCGTGAAGAAGCTGAACAAGAAGAACGTGCTGACCGTGTTCTCCGCGGGCAACGGCGGCGACCTCTACGACATCGGCGGCTCGCCGGGTTCCTCGCCCGAGGCCCTGACCGTCGCCAGCACCCGCGACGCGTTCGTGCTGCGCGACGGCGCCGAGGTCACGGCCCCCGCTGGCGCGACGGGTGTGAAGCCCGGCCAGTACAGCCAGAACTACACCGGCTACGCCACGCTCGACCTGACCAAGCCGGTCGTGAAGCTGACCGACCCGACGAACCTCGACGGCTGCCAGCCGTTCTCGGCCGCCGACAAGGCGCTCGTCGCGGGCAAGTTCGCCTGGCTGGAGTGGGACGACGTCGACGCGACCCGCCGCTGCGGTTCCGGCGCGCGCACGAACAACGCCCAGGCCGCCGGTGCGGTCGGCGCGCTGTTCTCGTCCTCGCTGGAGAACTTCAACGCGGGCATCGCGGGCAACGCGACCATCCCGGTCTTCCAGTTCACCGGCACGGCCACCGCGGCCGTCCGCCCCGCGCTGGACGCGGGCACGCTCCAGGTCCGCCTCGCTGGCGCCCTGCGCACGTCGACCCCGACCTACGACCAGTCCATCAGCGACACCCCGAGCTCGTTCACCTCACGCGGTGTGCGCGGCCCGGTCGTGAAGCCGGACATCGCCGCCCCCGGTGACACCATCGCCTCGGCGCTGGTCGGCTCCGGCAACGGCACCCTGGTCATCTCCGGCACCTCGATGGCCGCCCCGCACACCTCGGGCATCTCCGCCCTGGTCCGCGAGGCGCACCCGGACTGGACGACCGAAGAGGTCAAGGCCGCCATCATGAACAGCGCGAGCGCCGACGTGAAGGAGAACGGCAAGACCTTCGCGCCCAACCGAGTGGGTTCCGGCCGGATCGACGGCAAGGCCGCGCTGGACAACCAGGTCCTCGCGATGGTGCAGGACGATCCCGGCAACGTGAGCGTCTCCTTCGGCACCGTCGAGGTCGGCGGTCCGGTGTCGCTGTCCAAGACCATCAAGGTGGTCAACAAGAGCACCAAGTGGGTCGAGTACAGCGCGGGCTACGAGGCCATCACCTCCATCCCCGGCGTGAGCTACCAGCTCTCCTCGGGCTCGCTGAAGATCAGCCCCCGCGGCGTCGCCAGGGTCAAGGTGACCCTGAAGATCGACAACCCGGCCGCGCTGCGCAAGACGATCGACTCCACGGTGGAGCCGCTCCAGCTCGACGTGCCGCGCCAGTTCCTGGCCGACGCGTCCGGTCGCGTCGTCCTCACGCCGAAGGCGGGCACCACGGTTCCGCTGCGGGTGCCGGTCTACTCGGCCCCGAAGCCGGTCTCGAAGATCACCACGGCGGACTCCCTCCAGTTCAAGGGCAAGGACAAGCAGGCCGTCCTGAACCTCAAGGGCAAGGGCGTCAACCAGGGTTCCGGTTCGCAGGCGTACCGCTCGCTGATCAGCGTCCTGGAGCTCCAGGGCACCTCGCCCAAGCTCAAGGAGTGCGGCAAGAAGGTCACCGAGAACTGCACGATCAACGACACCGCCAAGGGCGGCGACCTCCGCTACGTCGGCGCCGCGTCCACCGCGCCGCTGGCCAAGGCGCAGGGCGTCCCCGAGGAGTCGCTGCTCGCGTTCGGCGTCGCGACCTGGGGCAACTGGTACAACATCGGCAGCAACACCATCCCGTTCGTCGACATCGACACCACGGGTGACGGGGTGCCGGACTTCGAGACGTTCGCCACCAAGCTGACCGACACGGACCTGGTGGTCGCCACCACCGTGAACCTCGCGACCGGTGCGACCGTCGACATCCAGGGCCTCAACGGCCAGTTCGGCGACGTCGACACGAACATCTTCGACACCAACGTCGTCGTCCTGCCGGTGCTGCTCACGGCGCTGGGCCTCGACCCGACCGAGGACACCTCGCGGGTGACCTACCAGGTGGGCGTCGCGGGTCTGTACGTCGCTCCGGGCACCACGAACGGCCTGATCGACTCGATCCCCGGCTCGTTCTCGTTCGACCCGCTCAAGCCGGGCCTGTCCGCGCAGGGTGGCGGTGACGCCGCGCTGTCGTACCTGGCGAAGCCGGGCACGGCGCTCGTGGTCAACCGCGACGCCGCCTCGCTGGCCAAGGACAAGGCCGACAGCCTGCTCGTCCTCAACCACCACAACGCCACCGGTGACAAGGTCTCCGTGGTGAAGGTGCGGGGCGGTTCGGGCGGCGGTTACTAGTCAGTACTGCTCCATCCGAGTGCCGGCCGGCCGGGGACTTCCCCGGCCGGCCGGTGTCGTTACACACTGCGGGTGACACCCGAAAGAGTGGTATGGACCGTGTAGGTGTCCCGCAGTACGGGAGAAGTGGCCACGAAAGTGTGTCCGAGAACCGTTTGAACTCCGGATAACCGGTAGCCTTTCGCAAAGGAAAGTAAGTCCCGACAATTGGGACTGATACCTGGGAGGTGTGTGGATGCGGCTCGCAGTGATCCCAGGAGACGGGATCGGGCCCGAGGTCATCGCCGAAGCGCTGAAGGTGCTCGGGGAGGTCGTTCCGGCGGCCGAGATCACGCGTTACGACCTCGGTGCGGCGCGCTGGCACGCCACAGGGGAGTTGTTGCCCGAGTCCGTGCTCGGAGAGTTGCGCCAGCACGACGGGATCTTGCTCGGTGCTGTCGGCGATCCGTCGGTGCCCAGCGGAATCCTGGAGCGGGGGCTGCTGCTGCGGCTCCGCTTCGAACTCGACCACCACGTGAACCTGCGGCCCGCGCGGCTGTACCCCGGCGTGCGCAGCCCGTTGGCCGACGCGCCGGAGATCGACCTGGTCGTCGTGCGGGAGGGCACCGAGGGCCTGTACGCGGGCAACGGCGGCCTCCTGCGCAAGGACACCCCGCACGAGATCGCCACCGAGGTCAGCATCAACACCTCGTTCGGCGTCGAGCGGGTCGTCCGCGACGCGTTCGCCCGCGCGTCCAACAGGCCGCGCAGGCACGTCACGCTGGTGCACAAGACGAACGTCCTGACCCACGCGGGCTCGCTGTGGTCGCGCGTGGTGGAGGAGGTGTCCCTCCAGCACCCGGAGGTCACCGTCTCCTACCAGCACGTCGACGCGGCCACGATCCACCTCGTCACCGACCCCGGCCGCTACGACGTGATCGTCACCGACAACCTGTTCGGCGACATCCTCACGGACCTCGCGGCGGCGGTGACCGGCGGCATCGGCCTCGCGGCCAGCGGCAACCTCGACGTGACCCGGCGCAACCCGAGCATGTTCGAGCCGGTGCACGGCAGCGCGCCGGACATCGCGGGCCAGGGCATCGCGGACCCGACGGCCGCCGTGCTGTCGGTCGCGCTGATGCTCGACCACCTCGGCGAGCACGAGTCGGCGCGGCGGATCGAGGCCTCCGTGGCCTTCGACCTCGCCACCAGGGACCACCAGTCGCCGGGGGCCACCTACGCGATCGGCGACCGCCTCGCGGCGCTGGTCTCCTCGAACGTCCGGACCTGATTCCCCGCACGGCACGGAAGCGCCCGCCCGACCACCGGTCCGGCGGGCGCTTCCGCGTCCAGGACCGGAAACTCCACGACTGTCGCCTCTTTGCGTGATTCTGCTCACTTCTTGCGCAACACTGGTCCGCGAGCACCTCCAACGAAGGAGATCGCGGTGGTTGTGTCACGCAGGACTTTCCTCGGATCCGCGCTGGCGGCGTCGGCCCTGGCGGGGGTGGTCCCCGCGGCGGCGCGGGCCGCCAGCCCGCCCGGCGACGTCGTCGGCAAGATCACCGTCGGCTACCAGGGCTGGTTCGCCGCCCCCGGCGACGGCTCGCCCATCAACGCCTGGTGGCACTGGAGCGACAACTGGGGCCGGCCGCCGTCCCCGTCCAACACCGCCATCACCGCCTGGCCGGACATGGGGGACTACGCCCGCGGCTACCCGACGGCGTACGGCAACCTGGGCGACGGCAGGCCCGCGACGCTGTTCTCCAGCTACGACCAGCAGACCGTGGACACCCACTTCCGCTGGATGCGCGAGAACGGCTGCGACACCGCGGCGCTCCAGCGGTTCAACCCGTTCGGCGGCGAGGGCCCGACCCGCGACGCCATGGCCGCGAAGGTCCGCTCGGCCGCGGAGGCCAACGGCCGCAAGTTCTACCTCATGTACGACGTCACCAACTGGCTCGCCATGCAGTCGGAGATCAAGACCGACTGGACCACCAAGATGTCCGCGCACACGGCGTCGCCCGCCTACGCCCGGCAGAACGGCAAACCCGTCGTCTGCATCTGGGGCTTCGGCTTCAACGACGACGGCCGACCGTTCGCCCCCGGCCCCTGCCAGGACGTCGTCGACTGGTTCAAGGCGCGGGGCTGCTACGTCATCGGTGGCGTCCCGACCCACTGGCGCACCGGGACCGAGGACTCCCGGACCGGTTTCGCCGGGGTGTACCGCTCCTTCGACATGCTCTCGCCGTGGATGGTCGGCCGGATCGGGAACGTCGCCGACACCGACCGCTTCCACACCGACGTCAACCGGCCCGACCAGGCCGAGTGCGACGCCCGCGGCATCGACTACCAGCCCTGCGTCCTGCCGGGGGACCTCCCGGCCCGGCACCGCGCGCACGGCGACTTCATGTGGCGGCAGTTCTACAACATGGTCCGCCTCGGGGCCCAGGGCATCTACATCTCCATGTTCGACGAGTACAACGAGGGCAACCAGATCGCCAAGACGGCGGAGACGCAGGCGTCCGTCCCGGTGGGATCGGGTTTCCTCGCGCTGGACGAGGACGGCACCGCCTGCTCCGCCGACTACTACCTCCGCCTCACCGGGGACGGCGGCCGGATGCTCAAGGGGGAGATCCCGCTGACGCCCGTGCGGCCGACGCCGCCGGTGATCGGGGGACCGCCGCCCGTCGTGGACCTGGCGCGCGGCAAGCCGACCGCGCAGAGCGGCCAGACCCAGGGCTACGGCAGCGCCAACACCGTCGACGGCAACCCCGACACCTACTGGGAGAGCACCAACAACGCCTTCCCGCAGTGGGTCCAGGTCGACCTGGGAACGCAGGTCGCGCCGCGGCGGCTGGAACTGGCGCTGCCGTCGTCCTGGGGCCCGAGGACGCAGACCCTCGCGGTGGAGGGCAGCCAGGACGGCGCGTCGTTCACGCCGCTGGTCGGCGCGGCCGGGTACTCGTTCGCGCCGGGCACCGCGATCACCCTGCCGGGTCGTGGGGTCCGGTACCTGAGGCTGGTGTTCACCGCCAACACCGGCTGGCCCGCGGGCCAGCTGTCGGTGCTGCGGGCCTTCGCCTGACGGGTCGCCGGGTCACCCCCCTCCGGGGTGACCTGGCACACGGCGGGTTGACACCCGATCGCCCGAGCGAACAGCATCACAGCGCTGCCCGTGGGGGAAGTCCGGTCGAAATCCGGCGCTGACCCGCAACGGTAGGTCCGGCCCCCCGGGGTCGGACGAGCCCGATCACCCATCGGCGGCGTGCTGCTCCAGCTCCTGCCGTGGTTCGCGGGACGGGGACCACTGCGGTCGCTCGCGCTCAGGCCACCCGTTAGAGAGGTGACCGTGACCGCGGTGCGCGTGGCCCGAACCAGTCCACTGGTGGTGCTCCTGGTGGTCGTGCTGGCCGCGTCCGTCGTGGCCGGCGTGGCCCTGGGGCCGGTGAGCATCCCGTTCGGCCGGGTCGTCGGCTTCCTCCAGGCCGCGTTCACCGGCGGGCGGGTCGAGGCCGTCGACGCCGCCCAGTACCGGATCGTCTGGGACATCCGCCTCCCGCGCGTGCTGCTCGCCGCGGTCGTCGGCGCCGGGCTGAGCGTCGTCGGCGTCGCCGTCCAGGCGATGGTGCGCAACGCGCTGGCCGACCCGTACGTCCTGGGCATCTCCTCCGGCGCGTCGGTGGGCGCGGTCGCCGTGGCCACGCTCGGCCTGTTCGCCTCGCTGGGGATCTACGCCTTGTCCGCCGCCGCGTTCCTCTCGGCGCTCGGCGCCACCGCCCTGGTGTACCTGGCCGCTCGCACGCGGGCGGGCCTCACGCCGTTGCGGCTGGTGCTGACCGGGACCGCCATGGCCTACGGCTTCCAGGCGCTGACGCTGCTGCTGGTGTTCCAGGCGCCGCACGGGGAAGCGGCCCGCGCCGCCATGTTCTGGCTGCTGGGCAGCCTCGGCGGCGTGACGTGGGGGGCGCTGCCGGTGGCCGCCGCGGTGGTGGCGGCCGGGACCGCGTTCCTGCTCGCGAGCGCCCGGCGGCTCAACGGGCTGTCCATGGGTGACGAGACCGCCACGACGCTGGGGATCGACGTGGTGCGGATGAGGCGGCGGCTGTTCGTCGTGACGGCCGGGATGACCGGTGTGCTGGTCGCCGTGAGCGGCGCCGTCGGGTTCGTCGGGCTGATGCTGCCGCACCTCGTCCGCATGGTCGTCGGCTCCGACCACCGCCGGGTGCTGGTCGTGGCACCGCTGGCGGGCGCGAGCTTCCTGATCTGGGTGGACGTCGCCGCGCGCCTGGTCGCGGCACCGGAGGAGCTGCCGCTGGGGGTGATCACGGCGGCGCTGGGCGTGCCGTGCTTCGTGTTCCTCATGCGCCGCCGCGGCTACGTGTTCGGGGGCGGCTGATGGACCTGGAACTCGACCGGGTCTCGGTCGACGGCATCGTGCGCGACGTCTCCCTGTCCGCCGGGACCGGTGAGGTCGTCGGCGTCGTGGGCCCCAACGGGAGCGGCAAGTCGACGACACTGCGGTGCGTCTACCGGGCGCTGAGGCCCAGCGGCGGCGCGGTGCTGCTGGACGGGCGCGACCTGCTGTCCCTGCCGCCGCGGGAGAGCGCGCGCAGCCTCGCGGCGCTGACCCAGGACAGCCACGTGGAGTTCGACTTCACCGTGACCGAGGTCGTCGCGATGGGACGGTTGCCGCACAAGGGCGCGTTCGACCGGGACACCGGGCGCGACCGCGACCTCGTCGCCGACTCGCTGCGGCGGGTGGACGCCGGGCACCTCGCCGAGCGCAGCTTCCTCACGCTCTCGGGCGGGGAGCGCCAGCGCGTGCTGGTCGCGCGGGCGCTCGTGCAGGAGCCCGACGTCCTCGTGCTGGACGAACCGACGAACCACCTCGACATCAGGCACCAGCTCGACGTCCTCGCGCTGGTGCGGGGCACCGGGCTGACCGTCCTGATGGTCCTGCACGACCTCAACCTCGCGGCCGCCTACTGCGACCGCATCCACGTGCTCGACGGCGGTCGGGTGGTCGCGGGCGGCAAACCCGTCGACGTGCTCACGCCCGACCTGGTCGAGGCCGTCTTCGGCGTGCGGGCGCACCTCGTGCCCCACCCCGTCAGCGGCGTGCCGCAGCTCCTCTTCGAACACCCGGAGGTTTCCCCGTGAGACGACTGCTCGCCCTCTTCCTGGTCCTGGGCACCACCGCGTGCGGTGCGACCGTCGCGCGGGACACCTCCGCCACCGACCCGGTGACCGTGGAGAACTGCGGGCAGGACGTCACGTTCGACCGCGTGCCCGCCAAGGTCGTCACCAACGACACCGGCATCACCGAGCTGATGTTCGCGCTCGGCCTGGCCGACCGGATGGCCGGGTACGTGGTCGGCAGCGGTCAGACCGCCGACCTCGCCACGTCGCCGTTCAAGTCCGACTGGGACCGGGTGGCCAAGCTCGGCGAGAAGATCAACAAGGAGGTCGTGCAGGCCGCGGGCGCCGACCTCGTCTTCGCGGGCTGGAACTACGGGTTCTCCGAGAGCACCGGGTTCACGCCGGACGCGCTGGCGGAGCTGGGCATCCCGACCTACCAGCTCACGGAGGCGTGCCGCAACGGCGTCGGCAAGCAGCGCGGCATCATGCCGCCGCTCGACGCGCTCTACGAGGACCTGCGCAACCTCGGCGCGGTCTTCCGCGTGTCCGACCGGGCCGAGCGGCTCATCGCCGGCTACCAGGAGCAGGTCGCGGCGGCCGAGAAGCTCATGGCGGGCAAGCCGAGGCCGAAGGTCTTCCTCTACGACAGCGGGCTCGACCAGCCGTTCACGTCCGGCCGCAACGCGGCCCCGCAGGACATCATCACCAGGGCCGGTGGCGACAACGTCTTCGGCGACCTCGACGACAGCTGGACCACCGTCGGCTGGGAGCCCGTCGTGCAGAGCAACCCCGACGTCATCCTCATCAACGACTACGCCGACGGCGACAACAACACCCCCGAGCAGAAGCGGGCGTTCCTGGAGGGCTACGCGCCGCTGGCGGGCGTGCCCGCTATCCGGGACAGGCGGTTCTTCGTCCTGCCCTACGCGGCCCTGGTCGAGAGTCCCCGCAACCCCGCCGCCATCGAGGCCTTCGCGAAGTTCCTCGCCGGATGACCGACTGGCTCGCCAGGTGCGACGAGCTCCTGCCGCGCGCGGCCGTCGGCGAGGCGGTGCCGTGGCGCGACTTCTGCTCGGCGGGCGGCCCCCACCTCACGACGTGCGTGGAGGAGTGGCAGCGGCGCGGCGGTTTCCGCCACCACCGCGCCGCCGTCGTGCTCGTCGCGTTCCGCGCGGGCTGGCTCGCGTGCTGCGCGACGGTCCCGGAGGTCCACTGGGGACTCCCGGTCCCGGTGCTGGCGTCGGCGGACGCGGTGCTGGGGCCCGACGGCAGGCTGGCGGGCCTGGCGGTGCGGGAGCGGCGACCGGTGGACGTCCGCGGGTGGTGGGCCGACGTCGACGCCTTCTTCGCCCCGCTGGCCCGCTCGCTCGTCGCGCTCGGGGCGCGGGAGAAGGAGCTGTGGGGCAATCCCGTGGGCCTCATCGGCGCGGTGGCCGCGCGGATGGCGGCCGGTGGCGTGCCGGGCGACCTGCTGGCGACCGCGACGGCGATGCGCGCCGCGACCGGGCGCGCGGAGCTGCTGACCCTCACCGGCACGGCGGAGGGGTGGCGGGCGCGGCGGCGCACCTGCTGCCAGTGGTGGCGGGCGGGCGGCGGCTACTGCGGCGAGTGCGTGCTGCTGGACTCGCCGTCCCGGCGGTGACACGGGCGTCCTGTTCACCCACCCGAACACCCACCCAGGATGTGGGAACTCTCGTCCGACGCTTGGTACCGACGCCGAACCTGTGGCACCATCGCCGGGTGGCTCAGAACACCGTGATCATTATTGATGAGCGCGCCGGGTAGGTGCTTCCCCAGCACCCGGCGCGCTGACCTCTCGCATCCCGCGGGGGGTCTTTTTGTTTTCCGGACACCGCCACCCACCACCACTGGCCAGGAGAAACCCGTGAGCAGCCTCCCGCTCGGCGACACCTTCCACGTCTTCGACACCACGCTGCGGGACGGTGCGCAGCGCGAGGGCATCACGTACTCCGTGACGGACAAGCTGGCCGTCGCACGCCTGCTGGACGGCCTCGGCGTGGGGTTCGTGGAGGGCGGCTGGCCGGGTGCGATGCCGAAGGACACGGAGTTCTTCGCGCGGGCGGCGGCCGGGGAGCTGGAACTGCGGCACGCCAAGCTCGTCGCGTTCGGCGCCACCCGCAGGGCAGGCGTGAAGGCCCACGAGGACCCGCAGGTCAAGGCCCTGCTGGACGCGCGGACCGAGGTCGTCACGCTCGTGGCGAAGTCGGACCGCAGGCACGTGGAACTGGCCCTGCGCACGGACGTCGAGGAGAACTGCGCGATGGTCCGCGACACCGTGCGCCACCTGGTGGAGCACGGCAGGCGGGTCTTCGTCGACGCCGAGCACTTCTTCGACGGCTACGCCTACGACCCCGACTGCGCGCTGCGGGTCTTGCAGTCCGCGGTGGACGGTGGGGCGGACGTCGTCGTCCTGTGCGACACGAACGGCGGCCAGCTCCCGCTGGGGCTCGCCGAGACGGTCGAGCAGGTGATCTCCCGCACGGGATTCCGCGTCGGGATCCACTGCCAGGACGACACGTCCTGCGCGG
This sequence comes from Umezawaea sp., assembly GCF_057122925.1. Lineage (NCBI taxonomy): Bacteria > Bacillati > Actinomycetota > Actinomycetes > Pseudonocardiales > Pseudonocardiaceae > Umezawaea > Umezawaea sp. Next base: position 48,005 of record NZ_DBNGPQ010000046.1, read on the forward strand.
TGGCGAACACCGTGGCGGCGGTGCAGGCGGGGGCGACCCACGTCCAGTGCACCGCGAACGGGTACGGCGAACGGGCGGGCAACGCCGACCTGTTCGCCGTCGTCGGGAACCTCGTGACCAAGCTCGGCCTTCCGGTGCTACCCACCGAATCGCTGGCCGAGCTCACCCGCGTCTCCCATGCCCTCGCCGAGATCGCGAACATCGCCCCCCACACCCACCAGGCGTACGTGGGGGCGTCGGCCTTCGCCCACAAGGCGGGACTGCACGCGAGCGCGATCAAGGTCGATCCGGAGCTGTACAACCACATCGATCCGGACACCGTCGGCAACGGCATGCGGGTACTGGTCACCGAGATGGCGGGCCGGGCGAGTCTCGAGCTCAAGGGACGTGAGTTCGGAATGGACCTGGCCCGTCGGCCCGAAGCGGTCACGAACGCCGTGCGCAGGGTGAAGGAGCTGGAGGCGCGGGGCTGGTCGTTCGAGGCCGCGGACGCCTCCCTCGAACTGCTGCTCCGCGGCGAGCTGTCCGAACTGGACGAGGCGCCGTTCCTGCTGGAGTCCTACCGGGTCGTGCTGGACCGGCGCCCGGACGGCGAGATCGTGTCCGAGGCCACGGTGAAGGTGCACGTGGCGGGCGAGCGGGTCATCGAGACGGCCGAGGGCAACGGGCCGGTGCACGCGCTGGACGCCGCGCTGCGCAAGGCGCTGCTGCCGCACCTGTCCTGGTTGGACAGTGTGGAGCTGTCCGACTACAAGGTGCGCATCCTCGCCGAGGACCCCGGCACGGACGCGGTCACCCGCGTGCTCGTGGAGTCGACCGACGGCGAGCGCACGTGGACGACGGTCGGCGTGCACGGCAACATCGTGGAGGCGAGCTGGCTGGCCCTCTGCGACGCTCTCGTGCACAAGGCGATGCGGGTGCGCGCCCTGGTTTAGGCTGGGTGTCGTGCGCATCGCCCGAATCGCCCAGCCCGATGGACTCGCCTTCGCCAAGATCGAGGGCGAGGGCGACGACCTGACGGCCGTCGAGATCAAGGACGAACCCTTCGGCGGCACGCCGACCCTCACGGGTCGGCGCTGGCCGCTGGCGGACGTCCGGCTGCTCGCCCCGTTCCTCCCGCCCAAGATCATCGGCGTCGGCCGCAACTACGCCGCGCACGCCGCCGAACTGGGCAACGAGGTCCCCGAGAACCCGCTGCTCTTCTTCAAGCCGAACACCGCGGTCATCGGCCCGAACGCCGAGATCAAGCTGCCCGCCGTCTCCGAGCGCGTCGACTTCGAGGGCGAGCTGGCCGTCGTGATCGGCATGGGCGGTCGCGACATCCCCGCCGCGCGCGCCCGGCAGTCGATCCTCGGCTACACGATCGCGAACGACGTGACCGCGCGCGACCTCCAGAAGGCCGACGTGCAGTTCACCCGCGCCAAGGGCTTCGACACGTTCTGCCCGCTCGGCCCGTGGGTGGAGACCGAGTTCGACCCCAGCGACGTCGCCATCCGCACCGAGCTGGACGGCGAGGTCGTGCAGGAGGGCCGGACCTCGCAGCTGATCTTCGACATCGGCGAGCTGATCGAGTACATCAGCGCGGTCATGACGCTCCGCCCGCTGGACGTCATCCTGACCGGCACCCCCGCGGGCGTCGGGCCGATGAAGGCGGGCCAGTCGGTGTCCGTGACCGTCGAGGGCCTCGGCACGCTGACCAACGCCGTGGCCAACCGCTAGGACGGTCACCGCGCCAGGTCGCTCAACTGGCGAAAGCCCACCCGCAAAGGTTTGCGCCGACCAGCGGGGCCGCGTTCGGCCTGAGCTGGTCGGCCCAACCTCGCGGGCGCGGGTACCGCGTTGCCGTACTCGCGGGTAACTTCCCCTGTTCCTCAGCGCGGACACGGTGGAATCGCACGTCCGGGCGATCCTCCGCGAGCTCTGCGCCAGGGACCGGGCCCACGCCGTGGCGATGGTGCTCGACGAGTCGGGCGCGGTGGAGCCGGGCGCCTAGGTCCGCTCGATCCTCGCGGGCTCCCGGCGGGCGAACGCGGGCGCGTGCTCGGGCCGCAGCCCGATGGCGACCGCGTACGCCGGAACGGCCTGGAGCGCGGGGAACCGCTGGAGCACGCGCAGCGGCAGGGGCGTGCCCGCGCCGCCGACGTCGACCTCCCCGTCGAGCGCGCGCCGCAGGAAGGCGTTCTGGACCACCCGCTGCACGGTCTGGGTGACGGCGGTCGGCAGCAGGCGCCTGCGCCGCACCTTCGCGAGTTCCGCGGGTGTGACCCGCCCGCGCCGCAGCGGCGCCGCGAGGAGCGTGGCGGCGGCGACCGCGTCCTGCACCGCCAGGTTGATGCCGACGCCGCCGATCGGCGACATGGCGTGCGCCGCGTCACCGATGCACAGCACCCCGTCGGCGTGCCAGCGGCGCAACCGGTCGAGCTTCACGTCGAGCAGCTTCACGTCGTCGAGCGAGGTGACCGCGTCCACCCGGTCGGCGAGCATCGGCACCAGCGCGACCACGCGGTCGCGGAACGACTGGACGCCCGCGTCGCGCAGCATCCGGTCCGAGCCCTTGCGGATCAGGAACGCGATCTGGAAGTAGTCGCCCCGGTCGAGCATGACCAGCCCGCTGCCCCTGCCGAACCGCCCCAGACCGCCCGCGGGGTCGTCCTCCCGGCGCGGCACGCGGAACCACCACACGTCCATCGGCGTGCCGAACGAGTGCACGGGCAGGCCCGCTTCCGCGCGCACCAGCGACCCGCGGCCGTCGGCGGCCACGACCAGGTCCGCGGCGATCTCGCCCTCGACGCCGTCCGCGGTGCGGTAGCGGACGCCGGTGACCTTCGAGCCCTGCCTGCGCAGCCCGGTGAACGCGGTGCCCATCCGCAGCGAGAAGGTCGGCTCCAGCCTGCCCGCGTCGGCCAGCAGGTCGAGGAAGTCCCACTGCGGCACGAACGCGATGTGCTTGTGCGGACCGGGCAGCCTCCTCAGGTCCGCCACGGTCGCGGGCCCGCTGTCCAGCAGCACCCGGATCCGCTCCAGGAGCTGGTGGGGGACCTCGGCGAACGCCGGGCCGAGCCCCAGTTCGTCCAGCAGCGTGAGCGTGGACGCGTGGACCGTGTCGCCCCGGAAGTCCCGCAGGAAGTCGGCGTGCTTCTCCAGCACGGTGACCTCCACGCCCGCCCTGGCGAGCAGCAGCCCCAGCACCATCCCGGCCGGTCCGCCCCCGACGACGACGCACGTGCTCCGTTCCATGACCCCTCATTTCAACGGTAGTTGAATAAGCTCAGGGTGCTCCCGCGGTACTCGTGCGGTCAAGGGGGAAACGGGCGGATACGCTGATCGGGCCATGAGCAACGCATCCGTAACCCCAGAGGTCCGCGTCCGCTTCTGCCCGTCGCCGACGGGTACGCCGCACGTCGGGCTGATCCGCACCGCCCTGTTCAACTGGGCTTTCGCCCGGCACAGCGGCGGCAAGGTCGTCTTCCGCGTCGAGGACACCGACGCCGCGCGCGACTCCGAGGAGTCGTACGAATCACTCCTGGAAGCCCTGCGCTGGCTGGGCCTCGACTGGGACGAGGGCCCCGAGGTCGGCGGCCCCCACGAGCCGTACCGGCAGAGCCTGCGGCGCTCGATCCACGAGGACGTGGCCAAGCGCCTGTTCGCCGCCGACGAGCTCTACGAGTCGTTCTCCACCAACGACGAGGTCGAGGCCCGGCGCAAGGCCGCGGGCCAGGACCCGAAGCTCGGCTACGACAACTTCGACCGCGACCTCACCGAGGAGCGGAAGGCCGCGTTCCGCGCCGAGGGCCGCGAACCCGTGCTGCGCCTGCGGATGCCCGACAGCGACATCACGTGGACCGACCTCGTCCGCGGCGAGATCACCTTCAAGGCGGGCAGCACGCCGGACCCGGTCATGGTGCGGGCCAACGGGGTTCCGCTCTACCCGTTCGTGAACCCGGTCGACGACGCGCTGATGGGGATCACCCACGTCCTGCGCGGCGAGGACCTCCTGCCGTCCACGCCCCGCCAGATCGGGCTGTACCAGGCGCTCCAGCGCATCGGCGTGACCGGGTTCACCCCCGAGTTCGGCCACCTGCCCACCGTGACGGGCGACGGCAACAAGAAGCTGTCCAAGCGGGACCCCCAGTCGAACCTGTTCCACTACCGCGATCTGGGCTTCCTGCCCGAGGGCCTGCTGAACTACCTCGCGCTGCTCGGCTGGTCCATCGCCGAGGACAACGACATCTTCAGCGTCGAGGAGATGTACGCGGCCTTCGACATCGCCAAGGTCAGCTCGAACCCCGCCCGCTTCGACCTCAAGAAGGCCGAGGCGATCAACGGGACGCACCTGCGCGCGCTGCCCGTCGAGCAGTTCACCAGCGCCGTGCTGCCCTACCTCGCGGCGGACGGCGTGCTGCCCGTCGAGCCGAGCACCGAGCAGGTCGCCACGCTGGCCGCCATCGCGCCGCTCGTCCAAGAACGACTCGGTCTGCTGTCCGAATGTTCGGAGATGGTCCGATTCCTGTTCGTGGCCGAGGAGGACTTCGCGCCGGAGCCCGCGTCCGCCGCCAAGGCCCTGGGTCCTGATGCCGAACCCGTGCTGCGTGCGGCGATCGACGCCCTCCGGGCCCTCGACGAGTGGACCACCGAGTCGATCCAGGACGCGCTCAAGACGTCCCTTGTGGACGGACTGGGCCTCAAGCCGAAGAAGGCGTTCGCCCCCGTGCGGGTCGCCGTCACCGGCCGGACGGTGTCGCCGCCGCTCTACGAATCCATGGAACTGCTGGGCGAGGATCGCTCGATCGGCCGATTGCTTCGTGCGCTCGGGGCAGCCTGACTGGTGCGTTCGGTGGCTCCAGCGGTGCTTGACCGTGCAAGAGTCACCAGATATCACCTCCTTAGCCGAATCGGCCGAGGGGTGATCGCACCTAGCCTCACGGGGTGACAACTGCGTCCCCGACTTTCACGCTCAAGAGAACCGGCGAAATCCGCGCAATCTCGCTCGACGTCGACGACACGCTCGTCGACTACAGCACCTCGTCTCGAGCCGCGTTGGCCTCGATGGTGGGTAACGCCGACGCGTGGACGTTGTGGCAGCGGATCACCGACGACCACTGCGCCAGGCTGCTGGCGGGAGAACTGCGGTACGAGACGATGCGGAACATCCGCACCCGTGCCTTCTTCGCCGCCCTCGGCGAGGACCTCGACCAGGCGGAGGCCACGCGTCGCGAGATGCGCCGCCAGGAGGTCCTCGCCGACGGCTGGAGCCTGTTCCCGGACGTCGTCCCCTGCTTGGAGTGGCTCCGCGCCACCGGCCTGCCCATCGCCGCCGTGAGCAACGCCTCCGGTCACCACCAGCGGGTCAAGATCGCCGCGCTGGGGCTCGCCGAGTACTTCGACACCGTGCTGATCGCGGGCGAGGTCGGCGCCGCGAAGCCGGACCGCATGATCTTCGACACCGCCTGCTCCGACCTCGGTGTCCCGCTCACCGAGACCGTGCACGTGGGCGACCGGCTGCACGCCGACGCCATCGGGGCGCGCGACGCCGGGATGCGCGGTGTGTGGCTCAACCGCCAGGGGCCCCGCGAGGGCGCGATGCCCGCGGGCATCAGCACCATCAGCACGCTCGCCGAGTTGCCCGAACTGCTCGTCTGCGAACTCTCCACCGCGCACGCCTGAACGGCTCCACACCGGCCCTCACCTCGCCCGATGGGTTGGGGTGGGGGCCGATTTCACTTCTGCGGCCACCGTGGTCTAGTATTCATCTCGTTGGAACGAGCGGCCCTCAGCGCGAAGAGCGGGAGAGCGGATCGGGAAAACATTGGGGTATGGTGTAATTGGCAGCACGGCTGATTCTGGTTCAGTCAGTCTAGGTTCGAGTCCTGGTACCCCAGCTGCAGAGTAGAAATCAGAGTCTGATACGCTACTCCCGCACCGAGCAAGACCGGTAAGTGCAAGACAATTGAATTACCTAGGGCCCCGTCGTCTAGCGGCCTAGGACGCCGCCCTCTCAAGGCGGTAGCGTGGGTTCGAATCCCATCGGGGCTACAGATTGAAAGATCCCCATACGCGGATAGCGCGTATGGGGATCTTTCGCTTTTGTTCTGGGCTCTCGCCCCAGACCCCGGGCAGGGCGGGCTTCGCCCTCCTGCGCCCCCGGTATGTGCAGGTGAGAAGTGTGCGCCGGGATCGTGGTGCCTACTCGGGTGCTGCTGGCGCCAAAGGCCGTGAGGTGGTGCTCACGGCCTTTGGTAAACGTGGCTGGTGGTGGGAGCGGGATTCTTGGGAGTCCCTCTTGGTGCTTCCTCGAGTTCTTGGTCAGAGGCGGGATTGCAACGCTTCCGCCGCTGCCAGTAGATCTGCTGCCCACCTCGCGCCGGGGCGTCTGCCCATGCGGTCTATCGGGCCCGATACCGAGATCGCCGCCACTACTTGGCCCGCGCTGTCCCTTACCGGGGCGCTGACGCTGGCCACGCCTGGTTCGCGTTCTGCGACGCTTTGGGCCCAGCCGCGGCGGCGGACCTCCAGGAGGGTGCGTTCGCCGTAGACGGCGTCCGCCAGGACCGAGCGTTGGGTGCCCGGATCGGACCACGCCGCCAGGACCTTCGCGCCCGAGCCTGCGGTCATGGGGAGCCTGGCGCCTATGGGGACGGTGTCCCGCAGGCCGCTGGGCGGTTCGGCCGCCGAGACGCAGATCCGTTGCATGCCGTCCCGGCGGTAGAGCTGGACGCTCTCACCGGTGATGTCGCGCAGGCGGGGCAGCACCGAGGCCGCCGCGTCGAGCAGGGGGTCGGTCGCGCCGCCCGCCAGTTCCGCCAGTGCCGCGCCTGGACGCCAGCGGCCGTCTGAGCCCCGTCGGAGGAGGCGGTGGACCTCCAGGCCCACTGCCAGGCGGTGTGCCGTCGCCCTGGGCAAGCCTGTTCGGTTGCAGAGTTCTGCCAGTCCACACGGATCCTTCGCGACGGCGTTCAACACGGCCACAGCCTTGTCCAGCACGCCGATCCCGCTATGCTGTCCCACAGCGCGATACTAACTTCCCGGTATCTGGGAAGTCCAGAAGTTATCGGGAGCCCCCGCTCCGGATGGAGCTCCCACCCACGGACCGATGGGGATGAAGCGATGGGCCGCACACTCGCGGAGAAGGTGTGGGAGGCGCACGTCGTGCGCCACGGAGACGGTGCTGAGCCGGACCTCCTCTACATCGACCTCCACCTGCTGCACGAAGTGACCAGTCCGCAGGCGTTCGACGGGCTGCGGCTCGCCGGGCGCGGGCTGCGGCGGGTCGACCTGACGATCGCGACCGAGGACCACAACGTCCCGACGGTCGACATCGACCAGCCGATCGCGGACCTCGTGTCGCGCACGCAGGTGGACACGCTGCGCGCGAACTGCGCCGAGTTCGGGGTGCGGCTGCACCCCATGGGCGACGTGGAGCAGGGCATCGTGCACGTCGTCGGGCCGCAGCTCGGGCTCACGCAGCCCGGCATGACGGTGGTGTGCGGCGACAGCCACACCTCCACGCACGGCGCGTTCGGCGCGCTCGCCTTCGGCATCGGCACGTCCGAGGTCGAGCACGTGATGGCGACGCAGACGTTGCCGCTGCGGCCGTTCAAGACCATGGCCATCACGGTCGACGGCGAGCTGCGCGAGGGGGTGACGGCGAAGGACGTGATCCTCGCGGTCATCGCGGAGATCGGCACCGGTGGCGGGCAGGGCTACGTGCTCGAATACCGGGGCGCGGCCATCGAGGCGCTGTCGGTGGAAGCCCGGATGACGGTGTGCAACATGTCCATCGAGGCTGGTGCGCGGGCCGGGATGATCGCACCGGACGAGGTGACGTTCGAGTACCTCAAGGGGCGTCCGCACGCTTCCGTTGGTGCCGAATGGGATGCCGCGGTCGAGTACTGGAAGACCCTGCGCACGGACGAGGACGCGGTCTTCGACCGCGAGGTCCACATCGACGCGAGCAGCCTGACCCCCTTCGTCACGTGGGGCACGAACCCCGGACAGGGGCTGCCGTTGAGCGCCTCCGTGCCGGACCCCGAGGCGATCGGCGACGACAACGAGCGGGTCGCGGCCGAGAAGGCGCTGACCTACATGGGCCTCGAACCGGGCACGCCGCTGCGGGACATCAGCGTGGACACGGTGTTCCTCGGGTCGTGCACGAACGGGCGCATCGAGGACCTCAGGGCCGCCGCGGCCGTGCTGCGCGGGCACCGGGTGGCCGACGGCGTGCGCATGCTCGTGGTGCCCGGCTCCATGCGCGTCCGGGCCCAGGCGGAATCCGAAGGGCTGCACGAGGTCTTCCTGGAGGCGGGTGCCGAGTGGCGCCAGGCGGGCTGTTCCATGTGCCTCGGCATGAACCCGGACCAGCTCAAACCCGGTGAGCGCAGCGCCTCCACGTCCAACCGGAACTTCGAGGGCAGGCAGGGCAAGGGCGGGCGCACCCACCTCGTCTCGCCGCTCGTGGCGGCCGCCACGGCCGTGCGCGGCACCCTCTCCTCCCCCGATGACCTGGCCTGAGAAGGGATCACGGACACCATGGACGCGTTCACCACCCACACCGGCGTCGGCGTGCCGCTGCGCAGGTCCAACGTGGACACCGACCAGATCATCCCGGCCGTCTACCTGAAGCGGGTCACCCGCACCGGGTTCGAGGACGGCCTGTTCGCCGCCTGGCGGGGTGACGAGCACTTCATCCTCAACCAGGAGCCGTTCAAGGCGGGCTCCGTGCTGGTCGCCGGCCCCGACTTCGGCACCGGGTCCTCCCGCGAGCACGCCGTCTGGGCGCTCATGGACTACGGCTTCCGGGTGGTGATCTCCTCCCGGTTCGCCGACATCTTCCGCGGCAACTCCGGCAAGCAGGGGCTCGTGGCCGCCGAGGTCGAGCAGTCGGACGTCGAGCTGCTCTGGAAGCTGCTGGAGACCGAGCCGGGCACCGAGGTGACCGTTGACCTGGTCGAGAAGACAGTTCGGGCAAAGGACTTCACCGCCGCCTTCCGGATCGACGACTACACCCGCTGGCGCCTGCTCGAGGGATTGGACGACATCGCCCTGACCCTGCGCCACGCCGATCTGATCGACGAGTTCGAGTCCCGCCGCCAAGGTTGGCTGCCCACCACGGATCCGCTTCCGGCCACCTGAGGTCGAGCCTCGGATTCCTCCCCGACGAGGGGGAATCCGAGGCCCCCGAGCCCCTCCCAAAGTGCCCCAGGAGGGGGTTTCTGTCCCTCGACAGAGCGCAATTGCCCACGCCACAACGAAAAATATGGCGTGGCGATTGGTATTTCCCTTCATATGGGCTTACCGTGGCCACCAGTCGGCCCGACTAATGGGCCGTAAGCGTCCTGGGAGGGACTGACGGTGAACAAGGCCCAGCTCATCGAGGCGCTCGCCGAGCGTCTTGGCGACAAGAAGAACGCCGCTGCTGCAGTGGACGGGCTCGTCGACGTGATCGTTCGCAGCGTCCACAAGGGCGAGAAGGTGAACATCACCGGGTTCGGCGTCTTCGAGAAGCGTGCCCGTGCGGCGCGCACCGCTCGCAACCCCCGCACCGGTGAGACCGTGAAGGTCAAGAAGACGAACGTGCCCGCGTTCCGCGCCGGTTCGACGTTCAAGGACGTCGTGAGCGGCGCGAAGAAGCTGCCGCGCGTCACCGCTGCCGCGAAGGCTCCGGCCGCTGCCGCGACGTCGACGCGTGCGGCTGCCGCCGCGAAGCCCGCCGCCGCCACCAAGGCGCCGGCGACCCGCAGCACCACGGCGCGGACGACGACCACCCGCACCGCGCGCAGCACCACCGCCCGCACGGCCGCCGCGGCGACCAAGGCGCCGGCGACCCGCAAGACCACCGCGGCAGCGGCGAAGCCCGCCGCCGTGAAGGCTCCTGCGGCCGCCAAGGCCCCCGCCAAGACGGCTGCCGCGAAGGCACCCGCGAAGACCGCTGCGGCGAAGCCCGCCGCAGCGCCCAAGAAGGCCCCCGCCGCCAAGACGACGGCTGCGGCCAAGGCCCCCGCCGCCACCAAGGCAGCGGCGAAGCCCGCCGCCGCCAAGAAGGCTCCGGCGGCCAAGAAGAAGTAGCACCACCTCCCCCTGAGCGGGGGAGCAGCACCAACGCCCAGGGCCCGATGCGGACGCGCATCGGGCCCTGGCGTTTGCTTCCGACCGCCTCCAGCAGCACGTCAGGCGTGTTTTCGGGGGTGTGCGGGGATCTTCGCGCACCCCGTCCAGGAGGGGCGGCCGAACCTCCTTGGTGGCCTGGAAGTCGGCCGGTCGAGCGTCAGCCGTACGAGGCCACGAGCCTGATCGGCCCCACCAGGGCGGCGTTGAACCCGTCCAGCTCCTCCGCGGGGATCCAGTACTCCAGCAGGTCCCGCCCGCCCGCCCGCCGCGGCTCGTAGCGGTCCAGGAACGCGGTCCTCACCTCGAACGCCGTGACGTGGCCTACTCCCTCGTGCGGCACGTTCCACTCCCGCGCGATCCTCGTCGCGTACGCCTCGCTGAGCACCGGGTAGAAGATGGGCTGCGCGGGCAACCTGGGCGGCCACGCCGTCCAGCCGGACTCGGCGACCAGGTCCAGCTCCGCCTGTCCGGTGGGGCGCCACAGGGTCGTCGTCTCCTCGGTCATGGGCGATATCGTGCCGTGATCGGGTCGGTGGGGCGACCGCTTTGCGCCCGCGCGGTACTTCCGCGGCACAGCCGCCATTCCCCGAACCCGCCGGGCAATTCCGTGGACGTCCCGCGCGCGGCGCGCGAGTCTGGTCGGGTGGAACTCGATGCGGGGCACAACCGGAAGGCGTGGGAAGCGGCGTCGCAGAAGCACGTGCGCGAGTACGACGAACTCCTGGAACAAGCTCGGAACGGGACTTCGCTGTTCCCGTGGGAACTCGAACTGCTGCGCCCGCTGGTGGAATCCGGCCCTTCCGTGGTGCACCTCCAGAGCGGCCACGGATTGGACGACATCGCACTCGTCGCCGCGGGAGCGAGGGGAGTGGTCGGGGTCGACTTCAGCCGCACCGCCGTTGTCTCAGCCCGACGGCGAGCCGTTGACCTTGGTGTTCCCTGTCACTACGTGGTGGGTGAACTGCCCGGTGCACCGCTGCGCTCCGGGTGCGCGGACGTCGTCTACACGGGGAAGGGCGCGTTGATCTGGATGCCCGACCTGGCCCGCTGGGCGGCCGACGTGGCCCGTCTGCTGCGGCCCGGTGGGCACCTGTTCCTCTACGAGGCCCATCCTGCGGTGCCACTGTGGACGTGGGACGCCGACGAGCCCCGGATCCGGGGGGACCGGGGGTACTTCGCGCGGGGGTTCGTCAACGACACGTTCCCCGGTCACGGGGCGGTGGAGGCGCAGGCGACGTTGGGGGAGGTCGTCACGGCGGTGGTGCGCGCCGGGTTGGAGGTGCGGGTGCTGGAGGAGTACGCGGAGCCGTTCTGGCGGGCCGGTGGGGTGGACGCGGCTGCGTGGCGGGGGCGGCTGCCGAACTCGTTCGCGCTGGTGGCCAGGAAGGGGATGTGACTCGGAAGGGGATGTGACTCGGCCTCGACTTCGTCATCGGGCTCGGGCGGGTGCCCCGCTGTCACCCCGCTCGCGCGAGGGCGCTGAGGATCGGGGCGCCGGTGGGGGAGGGGTGGGGAGGGTGAAGTGGGGAAGTGCGGCGGGGGTTCGGTTCGGTGGTGATGTGCGGTCGGCGGTCGGCGGTCGGCGGTCGGGCGGGTGAAGGGAAGGCACAAGGTGGGGAGTGCGGGGGGAGGTGCGGTGGGCGGTGCTTCCGCTGGGACAGTGGTGGGACGGCTGCCGTTGCCGCCCCAGGCGTGCGGGTGCCTCGGCTGCCTCGGCGGGCGGGCTTGAGCGCCTCTGCTGGCTGCTGCTGCGGGCGGGGCTTGAGCGCTGCTGCGCCGGTCGTCGGAGCAAGCGGGCCTTGGTGTTGCTGCGCTGGCTGCTGCTGCGGGCGGGCCTTGAGCGTCTTCTGGGCTGGCTGCGGAGCGTGCTGTCTGAGTGCCATCGGCGCTGGTGGCTGACCTGCTTGCGCGGTCGGTGCCAGCCGTGGTCGATTTTACTTGGGGGATTCGCCCCTTGAAATTTGTCGGTCCGAGGGCTTCCCACCTGCCCTTTTTGGCCCGACGAAGGGGCAAATCCAGGGGCCCCCAAGTCAAATCGACCACACCCCGCAACCCAGCCACCGCACGCGACCCACTGCCAAGAACCGCTGGTCAGAGGCGCGGCACACCCAGCGCACTGGGCAGGTAGTGAGCGGAAACCAACCTCGGCCACCCCACGGGCGAGTCCGATGTGGACCAGTCTGGTAGCGGACGGGTGAAGGCGAGCACCCACACGCTGCCCTTCTTGCACGGCACGTCCGCCAAGCGCAGACCGCCGATGTCCGCCAGCTTCCCCACCAGGTCCGGGATGACGCCGCCCTGGCTGGACACGACCGGCACGCCGCCCATCGCCGAGATCTCCAGGAACCGCACCAGGCCCGCGTCGGGGTCCGGCCAGTAGCCCTCCTCCGACATCCTCGCTTCGCGCCTCACGGTGGTCCGGAGGTCGTCCGCCATCCCCTGCACGGTCTGCACGCAGCGGACCCGCGGAGCCGCGTGCACGCGGTCCGGGGCGAACAGCGGAAGGAGGGAGCGCACCGCCTCGGCTTGGCGCCAGCCCGCCGAGCTGAGCGGGCGGAGGTCGTCGTTGCCCCGCCAGTTCTCGCGCTTGCCCGCCTTGGCGTGGCGGACCAGCAGAACCGTTTGCAGGTCCGCGGGCACGAGCGCGAAGGCACCCAGCACGTCGCGGTCCAGCTGCCTGGTCACGAGGGCCGCCGCCTCGGCCACCGGCAGCCAGCGCAGCTCGTCCGACTCGGAGTTCGGCACGAACGAGCCGCGCAGCGCGCGGGCGCTGAAGTAGTCGACGACCTTGGGGCGGCCGAACGCCTTGTAGTGCACCTGGGACACGTGCCTGCCCAGCACGGCGTGGTAGCCGGTCTCCTCGCGCACCTCCCGCACGGCCGCGGCGGGAACGGTTTCACCGGCGTCCAGCTTGCCCTTGGGGAGCGACCAGTCGTCGTAGCGCGGCCGGTGGACGACCGCTACCTCGACGGTTCCGTTCTCGTCGCGCCACAGCACCGCACCGGCCGCCCGAATGGTGTCGGTCGACAACACGCGTCTCCTTAGGGGTGTGCTCAGCCCTGCGCGCGGTGTCGGCGCAGCATCTCGGCCTGGTGGTCGCGCACCACCGTGCCGTCGGAGGGGGACGCGTCCCACTCGCCGTCCGACCGCAGCACCCAGCAGCGGGTGGCAGGCTCCAGGGCCGAGTCGAACATGTCGTCGAGTTGGGCGGTCAGCTTCGGGCCGGTGACGCGCAACTGCACCTCGACCCTGCGGTCCAGGTTGCGGTGCATCATGTCAGCGCTGCCGATCCAGTGCTCGTCCGCCCCGATGAAGTGGAACACCCGCGAGTGCTCCAGGAAGCGGCCGAGGATCGAGCGGACGTGGATGTTCTCGCTCAGCCCCCGGATGCCCGGCTTGAGCGCGCACACGCCGCGCACCACGACGTCGATCCGCACACCCGCCTGGGACGCGCGGTACAGGGCGTCGATGACCTCCTCGTCCACCAGCGAGTTCACCTTGATCCGCACGCCTGCGGGGTGACCGGCGCGGGAGAGGTCGATCTCGGCCTGGATGCGCTCCACGATGCCGCGCCGCACGCCGTAGGGCGCGACCAGGATGCTGCGGTAGTTGTCCTGCCTGGCGTAGCCCGTGAGGACGTTGAACAGGTCGGTGAGGTCGGCGCCGACCGACGGCTCGGCGGTCAGGATGCCGACGTCCTCGTAGAGCCGCGCGGTCTTCGGGTTGTAGTTGCCCGTGCCGATGTGGCAGTACCGGCGGATCGTGGACCCCTCCTGGCGCACCACCAGCGCGGTCTTGCAGTGCGTCTTCAGCCCGACGAGCCCGTACACCACGTGCACGCCAGCCTTCTCCAGCTGCCGCGCCCACTTGATGTTCGCCTGCTCGTCGAACCGGGCCTTGATCTCGACCAGCGCCACGACCTGCTTGCCCGCCTCGGCCGCGTCGATCAGCGCGTCCACGATGGGCGAGTCGCCCGACGTCCGGTACAGCGTCTGCTTGATCGCCAGCACGTGCGGGTCGGCGGCGGCCTGCTCGATGAACCGCTGCACGCTCGTGGAGAACGAGTCGTACGGGTGGTGCACCATCACGTCGCCCTCGCGCAGCGTCGCGAAGACGCTCTTCGGCGTCTCGCGCTCACCGAACGCCGGGTGCGTCGCGGGCACGAACGGCGGGTCCTTCAGCGCCTTGCGGTCCAGGCTGTAGAGCTGGAACAGGCACGACAGGTCCAGCAGGCCCGGCACCTGCACGACGTCGTCCGGGTCCACCTCCATCTCGCGCAGCAGCAGCTCCAGCATGTGCTCGGTCATGTCGTCCGCGACTTCCAGCCGCACGGGCGGGCCGAACCGGCGGCGCGCCAGTTCGCGCTCCAGCGCCTGGAGCAGGTCCTCGTCGCGGTCCTCCTCCACGTCGAGGTCGGCGTTGCGGGTGACCCGGAACGCGTGGCACTCGATGACCTCCATGCCCGCGAACAGCTCGCCCAGGTGCGCGGCGATGAGCTGCTCCAGCGGCAGGAACGTCGCCGAGCTGCTGGCCCGGTCCGCCTCCACGCGCACCAGCCGGGGCACGTTGTCCGGCACCTTCACGCGGGCGAACCGCTCGGTGCCGCCCTCCGGGTCCCGCACCGTCACGGCGAGGTTCAGCGACAGCCCCGAGATGTACGGGAACGGGTGGGCCGGGTCGACCGCGAGCGGCGTCAGCACCGGGAACACCTGCTCGCTGAAGTAGTTCGACAGCCGCAGCCGGTCGAAGTCCGTCAGCTCCGACCACGTCACCAGGCTGATGCCGTTGCGGTCCAGACCGGGACCGACGTGGTCGAGGAACGCCCGCGCGTGCTGCTCGACCAGCTCCTGGGTGCGCTTGAAGATGTTCGCGAGCTGCTCGCGCGGCGTGAGGCCGTCCGCGCTGCGCACCGACAGGCCGGTCTCGTCGCGGCGCTTCAGGCCCGCGACCCTGACCATGTAGAACTCGTCCAGGTTCGACGCGAAGATCGCCAGGAACTTCGCGCGCTCCAGGAGCGGCTGCGAGGAGTCCTCGGCCAGCGCCAGCACCCGCGCGTTGAAGTCCAACCAGGACAGTTCGCGGTTGAAGTAGCGGTCGTCCGGCAGGTCCGCCGCCGGCAGCGCGTCGGCCGTGACGGCCGGGGGCGACGACGGGACCGACCGGGCACCGGTCGTGACAGCGGGTGGTGACTCGACGGCCGGTTCGGGCGTCCGTCCACGACGGGTCGCCGGTCGGGGCTTGCGCCGGGGGGTCCCCGCGGACGCGGAGGTCCGGGTCCTTCGCTTCGGCGTGGCCTTGTCGTCGCTGTCGTCCGTGGTCACACCTGCATTGTGCCGTGCGGAAGCCGGAATCGCCTCGATCGTGAGCGACTACCGGGTGAACTCCCCGTCACAGTGCTGGATCGAATTAGACCGGGCGGACCAGACCGGTCACCGAGCCGTCCTCGTCGCGACGCAGAGTGACGCGCTGGCCGGGCCTGAGCGACCTCCAGCAACCCACCGCGACCGCGTCCGGGGGCACGTCGACGAGCAGCCCGTCGTCGCGCAGCACGGTCGCCGAGCCGTCGGCGTGGAAGGCGCTCACGGTCGCCTGCTCGATCATGGCGGCAACGCTAGCGCCTCGGTCGCCGGTCAGCCGCACACCGGGAGCAGGGCCGCGGTGCGGGAGCCGAGGCCGAGCACCGCCGCCAGCCCGAGGTCCTCCGCGGTGTCCACGTCGGTGCGCAGCGACGGCCACGGGCCGAGGAGGGCGACCGCGCCGGACGCCGCGTGCGCGTCCGCCGACCCGACGCCGAAGCGCGGGTCGAGGTCGCCGCCGGGGGCGGAGAGCAGCAGCGTGGTGCCGGTGCCCTGCCGGTCAGGGCAGTACGCGCGACCCGTCGCCGCCTCGATCGCGGCGGCCAGCTCGTCCGCGCGCAGCGCGGGCAGGTCCGCCTGCAACGCGCCCACCACCGACCTCGGGTCGCGGGCGCGCAGCAGGGCGGCGCCGTGGCGCAGCGCGGGGTTCAGGCCCTCCGGGCCGGGCGCGGACTCCACGCCCAGCGCGGTCAGCTCGGCGACCACCGCCGGGTCGGACGTGACGGCCAGCACGTGCCGTACGACCGCCGCGGCGGCGGTGACCGTGTCCAGCGCGAGCGCCAGGGCCAGCGCGGCGTGCGCGTCCGGGTCGCCCGCTCCGCGATCGGCCGCGCCCAACAGCCTGGTCTTGGCCCGGTCGAGCGTCTTGACTGGTACCACGAGGTCCACTTGGCGGCGCACCTCGCCATACTCCCCGATGTCGGCTGGACCTGACCGGGGCACCCGAGGAAGACTCCAGGTCCGCGGTGGACGAATCGAGGGAGAACACGTGGTCAGGGAGAAGGGCGGCTTCTGGGTCGGGGTCGCCGCGGCGATCGTCTACCCGATGGCCGCGGCGCTCGGCAGGCGGCGGACGGTGCACGGCGAGCGCCTGCCCGCCACCGGCGGCGCGCTCGTGGTGATGAACCACGTCTCCCACCTCGACCCCTGCTACGACGCCGTGTTCGTGCACAGCCACGGCCGGGTGCCCCACCTGCTCGGCAAGCACAGCCTGTGGAACGTGCCGATCATGGGCACGATCCTGCGGGGCGCCAAGCAGATCCCGGTCTACCGCGGCACCACCGACGCCCAGCAGAGCCTGCGCGCCGCGCACGAGGCGCTGGCGTCCGGCCAGGTCGTCGTGATCTACCCGGAGGGGACGATCACCCGCGACCCCGACGGCTGGCCGATGACGTCGCGGACCGGCGTGGCCCGGCTCGCGCTCCAGCACGACGGCCCGGTGGTCCCGGTCGCCCGCTGGGGCACCAGGGAGATCTACGACGGCTACTCGAAGAAGTTCCGGCCGCTGCCGCGCAAGACCGTGGAGACCCGGCTCGGCGAGCCGGTCGACCTGTCCGCCTACCGCGACCAGCCGCAGACGCGCGCGCTGCTGCGCGAGGTGACGGACCTGCTGATGGGCGAGGTGAAGGACCTCCTCGCCGACATCCGCGGGGAGCGGGCTCCGGAGGGCTTCTACGCCTCTGCCAAGAACAGGGACGACAACTGATGAGCGTGCAGAGGGTCGCCGTGCTGGGTGCCGGGTCGTGGGGCACCGCGTTCGCCAAGGTG
This sequence comes from Umezawaea sp., assembly GCF_057122925.1. NCBI lineage: Bacteria > Bacillati > Actinomycetota > Actinomycetes > Pseudonocardiales > Pseudonocardiaceae > Umezawaea > Umezawaea sp. The sequence goes on from NZ_DBNGPQ010000046.1 coordinate 65,233, forward strand.
ATCGCCGACTCCGGACCGGAGGTCGTGCTGTGGGCGCGGCGCGACTCCGTGGCCGACTCGGTCAACGGGTCCGGGATCAACGAGGACTACCTGCCCGGCACCAAGCTGCCGTCGAACCTCAGCGCCACCACGAAGGTGGACCAGGCGCTGGACGGGGCGCAGGCCGTGGTGCTGGCCGTCCCCAGCCAGACGCTGCGCGCGAACCTCGTGGGCTGGCGCGACTCGCTGCCCGACGGCGCGACCCTGGTGAGCCTCGCGAAGGGCGTCGAGCTGGGAACGCTCAAGCGGATGAGCGAGGTGGTCCGCGAGGTCGCGGGCGTGCCGGAGGACCAGGTGGCGGTCGTCTCCGGACCCAACCTGGCCAAGGAGATCGCCGCCGAGCAGCCCACCGCGACGGTCATCGCGTGCACGGACCACGACCGCGCGGTCGAGCTCCAGCAGGCCTGCTCCAACGGCTACTTCCGGCCGTACACGATCACCGACGTCATCGGCTGCGAACTCGGCGGCGCCTGCAAGAACGTCATCGCGCTCGCCTGCGGCATGGCCGCCGGGCTCGGGTTCGGCGACAACACCATGGCGTCCATCATCACCCGCGGCCTCGCCGAGACCGCGCGCCTCGGCGCCGCGCTCGGCGCGGACCCGCTGACGTTCGCCGGCCTCGCGGGCCTGGGCGACCTCGTCGCCACGTGCGCGTCCCCGCTGTCGCGCAACCGGACGTTCGGGCACCGGCTGGGGCTGGGCGAGAGCCTGGCGCAGGCGCAGGAGGCCGCGCACGGGCAGGTCGCCGAGGGCGTGAAGTCCTGCTCGTCGATCCGCGAACTCGCGCAGCGGCACGGCGTCGACATGCCGCTCACCGACGGCGTCCACATGGTGTGCCACGACGGCATGGACCCGCGCACCCTCGGTGCGGCCCTCATCGGCCGCGAGCCGAAGGCGGAACGGCAGTGACCGCGGGGTCCGAGGACAGGGAGTACGGCGACGGCACGAGGGTGGTGCACGCGGGCGCGCCCGAACGCCTGCCCGGCGGCCCGTTCATGGGCAGCCCGGTGTTCGCGTCGGCGTTCCACCTCACCGGCGAGGACACCTACGGCCGCGCGGGCAACCCGACGTGGCGCGCGCTCGAAGCGGCGCTGGGCGAGCTGGACGGCGGCGAGTGCGTCCTGTTCCCGTCCGGCATGGCGGCCGTCTCCACGGTGCTGCGCCTGGTGCTCCGCACGGGTGACACGGTCGTGCTCCCCGCCGACGGCTACTTCCTGACCAGGAAGTTCGTGGCGGAGCACATGGACGTCGTCGTCCGCGAGGTGCCGACCGCGGGCCCGTGGCCGGACTTCGACGGCGTCTCGTTGGTGCTGCTGGAAACCCCGTCCAACCCCGGCCTGGACGTGTGCGACATCGCCGCGCTGTCCCACGCCGCCCACGCGGCGGGCGCGCTCGTGGCCGTGGACAACACGACCGCGACCCCGTTGGGGCAGCAGCCGTTGCGGCTGGGCGCGGACATCGTCGTCGCCAGCGACACGAAGGCCGTCGCCGGGCACAGCGACGTCCTGCTCGGCCACGTGTCCACAACGGACGCCGCTCTCGCGGAGCGCCTGCGCGGCGCCCGCACCGTCGGCGGCGCCATCCCCGGCCCGTTCGAGGCGTGGCTCGCCCACCGCGGCCTCGGCACCCTCGACCTGCGGCTCACCCGGCAGGCCGCGAACGCCGCCGCGCTCTACGACGTGCTCCGCGTCCACCCGGCCGTGACGGGCCTGCGCTGGCCCGGCGCCCCGCAGGACGAGGCGTACGCGCTGGCGGTCCGGCAGATGCGCCGCTTCGGCGGGGTGCTCACGTTCCAGCTGGCCGACGTCGCCGCCGTGGACGCGTTCCTCGCCAGGTCGAAGCTCATCGCCGCCAGCACCAGCTTCGGCGGGCTCCACACGAGCCTCGACCGGCGCGCGCAGTGGGGGGACCCCGTGCCCGAGGGCCTGGTGCGGCTGTCCGCGGGCTGCGAGGACACCACCGACCTGGTCACCGACGTGCTGGCGGCGCTCACCTGACGGGCCCGCCCGCACGTCCCGTCGACCGGTGGGACTCGATCGGGTGAGACCTCTCCCAATTGCTGGGATGTGGTTGAGGGCGTCGGACGCGGCTGCGAGAATCGCCCGGTGTTGTTGCGCGCGATGATCGACGGGCGGGGTCACATCGACCTCAGCCTGGTCTCCAGCGCGCTCTGTCCTTGTCGGTGATCTTCTCGCGCCCTGCCGGTCGGTGACGACCGGTGCCGCTTTGATCCCGAAGGACCACACCACCCCATGTTCGCCGTTCCGGACAACACCGTCGCCCTGCCCGAGTCCCGCGCCGCGCTGCACCCGGTGCGCATCGCGCTGGGCTTCGCCGCCGACCGCGCCTCCTGGCGCCACCTGCTCCGCTACGACCCCGAGCAGCGCTTCGCCGCGCTGGTCGAGCGCACGGCCACCGAAGAGGTCTGGCTGATGAGCTGGCTGCCCGGACAGGAGACCGACCTGCACGACCACGGCGGCTCGACCGGGGCGTTCACCCTGGTCAGCGGCTCGCTGACGGAGACCGTGGCCACCTCGCGCATCCAGGTGCTGCACAGCCTCACGGCCGGGCAGTCACGGGTGTTCGGGCCCCACCACGTGCACCGCGTGCGCAACGACGGGCCCGACCCGGCGGTCACCATCCACGTCTACCGCGACGGCGGCCGGGCCATGACGCCGTTCCGCTTCGACCCGGTCGACGGGCCTACCGCCGTCCGCTGACGTGCTCCGGCACGGCCGTGCCCCCGGCGAGCAGGGGGCACGGCTCCGGCGGACCGTACGCCGTCCGGACGGGCAGGACACCCGCCCACGCCCGTGAGGTCGCGACGTCCTCCTCCTCGTCGGACGGGGGACCGGTGCGGATCTTCACCGACGCCTCGGCCAGGTCCAGCGCGAGCACGGCCGTCGCGGCCAGCTCCTTCGGCGACGGCCGCCGCGCGTAGTCCCACGAGCCGGGCGACAGGTGCTCGGTCAGCACCCGCAGCGCGTGCGCCTTGGCCTCCGGGTCGAGCACCGGCACGGCCGTGCCGTGCACGACGGCGCAGCGGTAGTTCATCGAGTGGTCGAACACCGAGCGGGCGTAGACGATGCCGTCGAGCAGGGTCACGGCGACGCTCACCGGCACGCCGGCCCCGGCTTCGCGCAGCGTCCGCGCGCCGGTCGAGCCGTGCAGGTAGAGGGTGTCGCCGTCGCGGCCGTAACCGGTGGGCAGCACGACCGGCGCGCCGTCGACGACGACGGCGAGGTGGCACACCAGGCCCGCGTCGAGCACCTCGTGCAGGGCGGAACGTTCGGTCACGGCGCGCTTCTTGCCCCTCTTCACGGTGCTGCGCGGGGTCGTCGACAAGGTCATGGTTCCATCGTCGGTCGAGAAGTGGCATCCTTCAATGACCAATTTCAACGTATTTGGAAGTGCCACTTGTCGGACACCCCGTTTTCGGTGACGCTCGACCGCTCGTCGACCGAACCGCTCGCCGTGCAGCTCGCGGACGCGATGCGCACCGCGGCCGCCGAGGGCAGGCTGCGCAGCGGCGACCGGCTGCCCTCCACCAGGGCGCTGGCCGAACGGCTCGGCGTCAGCCGCACCGTCACGGCGGCGGCCTACGAGCAGCTGCACGCCGAGGGCTGGATCGCGGGCAGGCACGGCAGCGGCACCTACATCACCACGACCCCGCCGGGCGCCCTCAAGGGTCGCACCAAGCGCGCCGCGCCGACACCCGCGCCCCGCGAGGTCATCGACCTCGGGCCCGGCGCCCCGTGGGCCGGTGGGCTGGACAAGGCGGCCTGGCGCCGGGCGTGGCGGGCCGCCGCGGACACCGTGCCGCTGCTGCGCCCGCAGCGCGGAGGGCTGCCGGAGTACCGCGAGGTCGTCGCCGAGCACCTGCTGCGCCACCGCGGCCTCGCCGTGGTCGGCGGACTGCGCGAGGAGCTGGTGCTGGCCACCGGCGGCACCACCGCGGCGCTGACCGAGCTGGCCGCCGCCGTGCTCAAGCCGGGCGACGCGGTGGCCGTGGAGGAACCCGGCTACCAGCGCGCGGTCGGCGCGATGCGGGCCGCGGGCCTGCGGGTCGTGCCCGCGCCGGTCGACGCCGAGGGCCTGCTCGTGGAGGGCGTGCCGAAGGGGGTGCGGGTCGTGTACTGCTCGCCCGCGCACCAGTACCCGATGGGCGGCCGGATGTCCGCGGGCCGCCGGGTCGCGCTGGTGGAGCGGGCCCGCCGCGACGGCTGGCTGATCGTCGAGGACGACTACGACGGCGAGCTGCGCTACGACGTGGCCCCGCTGCCGCTGCTGGCCGCGCTCGCGCCGGACGTGGTCGTGCACCTCGGCACGACCAGCAAGATCCTCACGCCGACGCTGGGCGCGGGCTGGATGGTCGCGCCCGAGTCGATCGCCAGCGCCGTGCTGGCCCACCGCGAGCGCACCGGCACCGGGCCCGCGCCCGCCGGTCAGCGCGTGGTCGTGGAGCTGGCCAGGCACGGAGACCTCGGCAGGCACCTGCGCAAGCTGCGCCGCGAGCTGTCCGAACGCCGGGCGCTGCTGGTGGAGGCGCTGGCCGAGGCGGGCGTGCCGGTGCTCGGCGACGACGCGGGCGCCCACGTGGTCGTGCGGGTGGCGACCGACGAGGCCGAGCAGGAGCTGCTGGCCGCCGCGGAACGGCGGGGCTTCCGGCTCGACGGGTTGGCCCGCCACCACGCGGGGCGCCCGAGGGTCCACGGCGTCGCCATCGGCTACGCGGCGTGTTCGCGCGAGCAGTTGACCTCGGTGCTCCCCGTGCTGGTCGAGCTGCTCATCGCCGCTGCTCCGCCGGGTTAACCCATCCGGGTAGTCTCGGGCCTCATGACACAGCGCAAGACCAGGGTCGCCGTGGTGTTCGGCGGCCGGAGCACCGAGCACACCGTCTCCTGCGTTTCCGCCGGGAGCGTGCTGCCCAACCTGGACCGCGACCGCTTCGAGGTCGTCCCGGTGGGCATCACCCCCGAAGGCGCCTGGGTGATCGGCGCCGACGACCAGCTCGCGCTGACGATCAAGGACCGCGAGATGCCGACGCTGGCCTCGCTCGTGCCCGTCGGTGGCGGCGAGCTGGTGCCCACGGAACCCGGTGTCGTGGTGGCGGGCGTCGACGTGGTCTTCCCGCTGCTGCACGGCGCCTGGGGAGAGGACGGCACCGTCCAGGGCCTGCTGGAGCTGGCGGACGTGCCCTACGTCGGGCCCGGTGTCCTCGCGAGCGCCGTCTCCATGGACAAGGAGTACACGAAGAAGCTGCTGGCGGCCGAGGGCCTTCCGGTCGGCACGTTCGAGGTGCTCAAGCGCGGCCAGGACACGCTGACCGTCGACCAGCGCGAGCGCCTCGGCCTGCCGGTGTTCGTGAAGCCGTGCCGCGCCGGGTCGTCCGTCGGCATCTCGAAGGTCGTCGACTGGGCGCACCTGGACGACGCCATCGCGTTCGCCCGCCAGACCGACCCGAAGGTGATCGTCGAGTCCGCCGTGGTCGGCCGCGAGATCGAGTGCGGCGTCCTGGAGTTCCCGGACGGCCGGGTCGAGGCGTCGCTGCCCGCCGAGCTGCGCGTCGTGGGCGGGTCCGTCGACTGGTACGACTTCGACTCGAAGTACCTCGACGACGTGTGCGAGTTCGACATCCCCGCGAAGCTCGACGACGACCTCACCGAGCGGCTGCGCGCGATGGCGATCACGGCGTTCCGCGCGCTGGACTGCCAGGGGCTGTCCAGGGTGGACTTCTTCGTCACCGAGTACGACGAGCTGGTGATCAACGAGATCAACACCATGCCCGGTTTCACGCCCATCTCGATGTACCCGCGCATGTGGGCCGTCACCGGGGTCGACTACCAGACCCTGCTGACCACCCTGGTCGAGACCGCCGTCGCGCGCGGCACGGGCCTGCGCTGATCCACCATCAGCCCTGCGTGCGGACGGGGCCCTTCTGGAGCGCGTCGCGGATCGTCGTCGACACGTCCTGGAGGGGCCCTGTTCCCGCGTCGGAAGGAACGGTCAGCGCGATGAACACCGCGCGGTCGACGGCGAACCACGTCGACGAGTCGGAGCCCTGGACCTCCAGCCACTGCACGTCCGAGACCACCCTGAGCTGGGAGGTCGGCGTCAGCTCACCGGGCCGGTCCAGCCCGCAGCGCAGCACGATCGGCCGGTGTTCCGCGTCACCCCACGCCACGGCGCCCGCGGGCGCGGGAGCGGCGAGTTCACGGCGCGGCAGCGTCACCCCGTCCGACACCAGGGTCAGCGGCAGCTTCCCCACCAGCGAGGTGCAGTCGGGGGATTCCGCCGCGGGGGCGGTCACCGGCACGAGGGCCAGGGGGCCGGAGTTGTCCGAGGTCGGCAGGGCGGGGTCCGCGGCACCCGAGGTGCCGAGGACGAGCCCGACCGCCGCCACCGCGACCGCCAGCAGCACCGGGAGGCCGATGGCCACGGCGAGCAGCGGTCGGGGCAACGACGAGACGGACTCGGATTCGGTCGGCTGATCCTGTGGCACAGCCCTATGACAACACGTCGCTACAAGTTGACCACTGGGCAGGTCAGGGTCCGGGTGATCCCTTCCACGTTCTGGATGCGGGCGACCACGAGCTGACCGAGCTGGTCGACGGTGTCGGCGTCCGCCCGGACGATCACGTCATAAGGACCCGTGACGTCCTCCGCGGACGAAACCCCCGGAATACCGGCGATCTCCCCCGCGACGGCGGCTGCCTTCCCGACCTCGGTCTGGATGAGGATGTATGCGTGCACCACGGCGTGCCCCTTCGTCGCGACAGGTTAGGTCGGGGTAGGAACTTGACCAGCAACGTACCGCAGTTGGAGTTCCGAATGCTCAGAACGGGAGGCAATCTTGCGTCCGGACCCGCCGCAGGACGCGGACACGGTCGCCGAAGTGGGTGAGTTCGGTCTCATCCGCCGCGTGACAGCAGGTCGGACGCAGCCCCCCACCACGCTGCTCGGGCCTGGTGACGACGCCGCCGTCGTCGCCGCGCCCGACGGTCGGGTGGTGGCGTCGACCGACGTCCTCGTCGAGAACGTCCACTTCAGACTCGACTGGTCATCACCCGAGCACGTGGGCCGGAAGGCCGCCGCGGTGAACCTCTCCGACATCGCCGCCATGGGCGCGATGCCGACCGCGCTCCTCATCGGACTGGCCTGCCCGGCCAACACCCCGGCGAGCGTCGTGGACGGCATCACCGCGGGCCTGTGGCAGGAGGCCGCCGTCGCGGGGGCGGGTGTCGTGGGCGGCGACATGGTGAGTTCCGAAACACTGGTGATCTCCATTACCGCGCTCGGCGACCTGGGTGGACTGGAGCCCGTGGTGCGCTCCGGCGCGCAGGTCGGCGACGTGGTCGCGGTGTGCGGGAAGCTCGGCTGGGCCGCGGCGGGCCTCGCCGTCCTCAGCCGCGGCTTCCGCTCGCCCGTGGCGGTGGTGGGTGCGCAGCGGACTCCCGAACCGCCGTACCCCGCCGGTCCGCAGGCCGCGGCGGCCGGTGCCACCGCGATGATCGACACCTCCGACGGGCTGCTGGCCGACCTCGGGCACGTCGCGGACGCCTCCGGGGTCGGGATCGACATCCGCACGGAGCTGCTGGAGGTGCACCCCCGGCTGCTCGACGTGGCGTCGGCGCTGGGTGCGGACGCCCGCCACTGGGTGCTGACCGGCGGCGAGGACCACGCCCTGGCGGCCACGTTCCCCGAGCCCGGCGCCGTGCCCGAGGAGTGGCAGGTGATCGGCTCCGTGCGGCACGGCAGCGGTGTGACCGTCGACGGGCGCGCGTACGAAAAACCCCCTGGTTGGGAGCACTGGCGGTAGGTATCTTGAGGACCATGGAACTATGCACGGTCCCGTATGACCATCCAGACGCGGTGAAGTTGATCGACGGCGTCCAGAGGGTCTACGTGGAGCGCTACGGCGACGAGGACATCACGCCCGTCGACCCGGCCGAGTTCTCCGCGCCGCGCGGGTACTTCGTCGTCGGGTACCTCGACGGCGAGCCCGTGGCGTGCGGCGGCTGGCGCGCCCACGACGAGGCCGAGGAGCCGCTGCTGGCCGGGGACGCCGAGATCAAGCGGATGTACGTCGTCGACGCCGCCCGAGGCCGGGGGCTGGCCAGGGCCGTCCTCGCCGACCTGGAGAGGTCGGCCGCCGAGGCCGGGCGGAAGCGGCTGGTGCTGGAGACCGGGGCCGTCCAGCCCGAGGCCATCGCGCTCTACCGGAGCAGCGGGTACGAGCGGATGCCCAACTTCGGCACCTACCGGGACCACCCGCTGAGCCTGTGCTTCCGGAAGGTGCTGGGGGAGGGGTGACCGGGCCCGGCGGGCCGCGACGGCGCCGGTGGCCGTCCTCCTGACCGACACCCGGTCAGCCCCTCCTGCCCGCCGCCGCTCGGCGGTACGTTGAGGTCTCGATCTTCGGGGGGAGGCGCCGGTGGAGTGGCCCCGTCGACCGCTCGTGCTGAGCGAGCGGACCCTGCGGCGCGGGTGGGAGACCGGCTGGGCGGTGGTGCTGCCGCTCGTGTCCGGTCTGCTGACCTGGCTGGCGACCGGCCACGGCTGGCTGACGCTGTTCGCCGCCGTCGTGGTCGGCGTCCTGTTCGTCCAGATCGCCCGCCCCCGGTTCGAGGAGCCGCCCGGCCGCCCGGTCGTGGCCGACGTCGACTCCGCCCCCGCGGAACCGGTGTGGGCGCAGGTCCGGTGGGTGTCGTCGGCTCGGGTGCCCCGCGTGGTGCCCGTCGTCGCGCTCGCGTCGGCGCCCGGCGGCGAGGTGCGGCAGGTGTTCCAGGTCGCATGCGACGACGCCCCCGTGCAGCTGCGCGCGGACGGGATCCCGTTCGCCGCCGAACTCGTGGGCGCCCACCCGCCGCTGCTGCGCGTGCCCGGCGAGGAGTCGGTGGCGCTGCGGCGGGAGCGGCGCGCCCCCGCGTCCGCGCTCGTCGACCCCGGTTACGCCGACCCGCCGCGACCGCCGACCGCACCGCCGCTCGCCCAGTGGTGGCAGCGGCTCCACCTCCGCCGAGCCGTCGCCCTGCTGGCGTCGGACCCGCAGTGGCTCCCGGTGCGGCTCGTGCCCGCGCCGGTCGGCCCGCACGCCCCCTGGGTCGTGGTGCGGCCCAGCGACGGGCACGTGCTGGCCCGCCAGTACCTGCCGCGGGCGGTGGCGGGCGTTCCCACCGGGCCGCACAGCGCGCTGCTGGGCGTGGCGCGGGGGTCGGTCGTGCTCGACGAGAACCAGGCCGGCGACGCGGTGGACGCCGTGCTCTACGGTCAGGGCTGGTCCAACCCGGTCCTCCTGCGCGGGGTTCGCATCCGCCACGTGGGGTGACGCACTGAGAGGACGTCCTTCGTGGCCATCTACGCCCTGGGCGAGCACGAGCCGGAGATCCACCCGGAGGCGTACGTGCACCCCGACGCCACCGTGATCGGTGACGTGAGGATCGCGGCGTTCGCGTCCGTGTGGCCGCGGGCGGTGCTGCGCGGCGACGCCGGGCGCATCGAGATCGGCGCGCGCACGAGCGTGCAGGACGGCACCGTCGTCCACTGCACCGAGGTGCACCCCGCGCTGATCGGCGAGGAGTGCGTCATCGGGCACAACGTCCACATCGAGGGCGCGACCATCGCCGACCACTGCCTGATCGCGTCCGGTTCGGTGGTGCTGAACGGTTCCGTGGTCGAGGAGGGCTCGATCGTCGGCGCGGGTGCCGTGGTCTCCTTCGGCGGTCACGTGCCCGCCCGCTCGATGGCGCTCGGCGTGCCCGCGAAGGTGCGGCCGGGGCACGTCGTGCCGGAACGTGCCTGGCAGTTCGCGGTCGACCGGTACGTCGCCACCATCGCCTTGTACCGCAAGGAACTCCGCAGGCTCGACTGAGATAGGGTCACGCGCTGTGCCTGGACGTCCCCTGAACGAGATCGTGGAAACCGGATGGGCTGAAGCACTCGCCCCCGTTTCCGACCGCATCGCCGAAATGGGCGAGTTCCTGCGTGCCGAAGTCGCCGCAGGCCACACATACCTCCCCGCGGGCGAGAACGTGCTGCGCGCGTTCCAGCAGCCCTTCCACGAGGTGCGCGCCCTCATCGTGGGCCAGGACCCGTACCCGACACCCGGCCACGCCGTGGGCCTGAGCTTCTCGGTGTCGCCGGAGACCAGGCCGATCCCCAAGAGCCTGGTCAACATCTACAAGGAGTACGTCGACGACCTCGGCTACCCCATGCCGTCCAACGGCGACCTCACGCCGTGGACCGAGCAGGGCGTGCTGCTGCTCAACAGGTCGCTGACGCTCCGCACCGGAGTCTCGAACTCCCACCAGGGCAAGGGCTGGGAGCAGGTCACCGAGCAGGCCATCCGCGCCCTCGCGGCCCGCGAGGAGCCCATGGTCGCGATCCTGTGGGGCCGCGCGGCCCGCAACCTCAAGCCCATGCTGGACCCGGTGCCGTGCATCGAGTCCGCGCACCCGAGCCCGCTGTCGGCGCACGGCGGCTTCTTCGGCTCCAAGCCGTTCAGCAAGGCCAACGAGCTGCTGGAGAAGCAGGGCGCGGCCCCGATCAACTGGAAGCTGCCCTAGGCCGTCGCCCGGTGCCGCCGCCCGTCGAGACCTCCTCGGCGGGCGGTTCGGCGCGGGCCTCGGGGGGCCGGACAAAGCGAAAGCCCGGACGCCGAGGCGTCCGGGCTCCCGTTCAGGGCTGCAAATCAGCCGCGCACAACCTTGCCCGCCTTGATGCAGGAGGTGCACACGTTCAGCCGCTGGCGCTGCGAGGAGGAAACCTTCGCGCGCACGGACTGGATGTTCGGGTTCCACCGGCGGTTCGTCTTCCGGTGGGAGTGCGAGACAGAATGGCCGAAGCCCGGCCCCTTGTTACAGACGTCGCACACGGCAGCCACGTCAGCCACTCCTTAGGGTTGCTCATTTCGTACTCACGCCCCGGCGGGCGCGCAAGCGTGCACAAGCCTCAGCCGGGCATGGCAACAACGATGAGGGTAACCGGTCGGCGGTGCCACGACCAAACCGGGGTGCTGTCGGCACGGGTGGATACGCTCCCGCCATGCAGGTCCTCGATGCTGGTGCGGTGCGTCAATGGGCGGACGCGTGTGTGCGGTCACTGGACGTGAACCGCGAGGCGATCGACCGCATCAACGTCTACCCGGTGCCCGACGGCGACACGGGCACGAACCTCCTCCAGACCATGCGGTCGGCGCTGGACGCCCTGCTGCGGGCCCCCGCCGAGGCGCGCGACGCGGCGGGCGCGTCCCTCGCGGCGCTGGCCAGGGGGGCGCTGGCGGGCGCGCGCGGCAACTCCGGGGTGATCCTGTCCCAGGTGCTGCGCGGGCTCGCGGAAACCGTCCAGGGCGCCTCCACCATGACCGGCGGTGCGCTGCGGCAGGCCCTGCACCGGGCCGACGAGCTGGCCACGGCCGCGGTGTCCCAGCCGGTCGCGGGCACCGTGCTGACCGTCCTGCACGCCGCCGCCGAAGCCGCGGACGACGGGCCGGACGACCTGGAGCACGTCATCACCTCGGCCGCGAAGGCAGGCGCCGCGGCCCTCGCCGACACCCCGCGCCAGCTGGCCGTCCTCGCCAGGGCGGGCGTCGTCGACGCGGGCGGGCGCGGGCTCCTGGTGCTCTTGGACACACTCGCGGCCGTCGTCACGGGCCGCGAGGAGGAGACCGAGGTCGTCCCGGTGCTGCCGAGGACACCGGAATCCCTGACCACGGGCCGCGAAGCCGGGTCGAGCGAGTTCGAGTACGAGGTCATGTACCTGCTCGACGGCACGTCCGAGGCAGGCGTCGACGGTCTGCGCGCCGCGCTCGGCGGACTCGGCGACTGCGTGTCCGTCGTCGGCGACGGCGCCGAGCTGTGGACCGTCCACGTGCACTGCAACGACATCGGCGCCGCCGTCGAGGCGGGCATCGCCGCGGGCCGCCCGCACCGCATCACCGTCGCGCGGTTCGCCGACCAGATCGCCGCGCAGGCCCCGCGCTTCGTGCGCGACCGCGCGGTCGTCGTGCTGGTCGGCGGCGGGGGCGCGGTCGAGCTGTTCCGCGCCGAGGGCGCCGTCGTGGTCGACCTGGCCGCCTCGGAGTCGCTCACGGCCGCCGACCTGCTCGCCGCGCTCGTCGGCACCCGCGCCCGGCACGTCACCGTCCTGCCCGGCGCCGCCGACGTGCGCGAGCACCTCGACGACGCCGTCGCGCAGGCCGTCGCGGCGGGCCAGGACGTCGTGGTCGTCCCGACCGCGTCCCCGGTCCAGGTCCTCGCCGCGATGGCCGTGCACGACCCGTCCCGCCGCCCCGGCGACGACGTGGTCGCGATGGCCGAGGCCGCCGCCGCCACCCGTCGCGGCGAACTGGCCGTGTCGGACCGCGAGGGCATCACGTGGGTCGGCCGCGTCGCCCCCGGCGACCTCCTCGGGATGCTGGACGGCGAGGTCGTCCTGATCGAACCCGCTCCCGCCGCCGCCGACGCCGTGGGCGACCTCGCGTGCAGGCTGGTCGACCGGATGCTCGGCGGAGGCGGCGAACTGGTCACCGCCGTCCTCGGCGCGGACGCCCCGGCCGACCTCGCGGCCCTGCTGGAGGACCACCTGAGGCTGAGCCACCCCGAGGTGGAGCTGACCGTCTACTCGGGCGGCCAGCCGGACACGATCGTCCTTGTCGGTGTCGAGTAGTTGAATGGGCGGCGATGACCACCTTTGACGAGAAGCTGGTGTCGGTGCTCGGCAAGAAGAGCGCCGACGCGCTGGAGGCCGGGCTCGGCCTGCTGACGGTCGGCGACCTGCTGCGGCACTACCCGCGCCGGTACGACGAGCGCGGGAAGCTGACCGAGATCGCGAGCCTGGAGCTGGGCGAGCACGTCACCGTGCAGGCCAAGGTCAAGTCGGGCAAGAAGCGCGCGATGAAGAACCGGCGCGGCTACATGTTCGAGGCGACCATCACCGACGGCACGAACGAGCTCCAGCTCGTGTTCTTCGGCACGCCCGCGCACGTCGCCGAGACCGAGCTGCTGCCGGGCAGGCAGGCGATGTTCGCGGGCAAGGTCGGCCGCTTCAACAACAAGCTCCAGCTCGCCCACCCCGACTTCGAGGTCCTGAAGGACGAGGCGCCCGACTCGGCGGCCGACCGGTTCGCCCAGGCGTTCATCCCGGTCTACCCGGCCGCGCAGGGCATCCAGTCGTGGAACATCGTCAACTGCGTCAAGCAGGTCCTCGACGTGTGGGACGGCGTCCCCGAAGCCTCCGACCCGCTGCCCTCCCGGCTGCGCTCGTCGCGCTCGCTGATGCCGCTGGAGGGGGCGCTGCGCGCCATCCACCGCCCGGACAGCTGGGCGGTGATCACGCTCGCGCAGCAGCGCCTGAAGTGGGACGAGGCGATGGCGGTCCAGCTCGCGCTCGCCCAGCGCAGGCAGTCCGCGGGCGCCCGCCCCGCCCCCGCCTGCCCACCGCGACCGGGCGAGATCCTCGACGCGTTCGACGCGCGGCTGCCGTTCACGCTGACCAACGGGCAGCGGGGGATCGGCGAGGAGATCGCCCACGACCTGTCCGGCGCGCACCCGATGAACCGGCTGCTCCAGGGGGAGGTGGGGTCGGGCAAGACCATGGTCGCCCTGCGGGCGATGTTGCAGGTCGTCGACTCCGGGCGGCAGGCCGCCATGCTGGCGCCGACCGAGGTGCTCGCGGCGCAGCACGCGCGCTCGTTGACCGAGATGCTGGGCGACCTCGCGCAGGCGGGGCAGCTGGGCGGGGCCGAGCACGCGACGCGGTTGACGCTGCTGACCGGGTCGATGAGCGCGCCGCAGCGCAAGAAGGCGATGCTGGAGATCGTGTCCGGCGAGGCCGGGATCGTGGTCGGCACGCACGCGCTGATCCAGGACAAGGTGACGTTCGCCGACCTCGGGCTCGTGGTGGTGGACGAGCAGCACCGGTTCGGCGTGGAGCAGCGGGACGCGCTGCGCGGGCGGGCGCGGGAGGGGGCGACGCCGCACGTGCTGGTGATGACGGCGACGCCGATCCCGCGCACGGTGGCGATGACGGTGTACGGCGACCTGGCCGTGTCGGCGCTGCGCGAGCTGCCGGGGGGCCGGTCGCCGATCAGCACGTCGCTGGTGCCGCTGGCGGAGAAGCCGCAGTGGCTGGCCCGCGCGTGGCAGCGCATCCACGAGGAGGTCGCCAAGGGCCACCAGGTGTACGTGGTGTGCCCGCGCATCGGTGGCGGCGAGCCGGACGACGACGGGGCCGAGCCGCCGAAGGAGGACGCGTCGGACCGGCGTCCTCCGCTGGCGGTCGTGGACGTGGCGAACCGGCTGTCCGAGGGGCCCCTGCGAGGGCTCGCGATCCAGGTCCTGCACGGCAGGCTGCCCGCGGACGAGAAGGACGCGGTGATGCGGTCGTTCGCGGCGAACGAGACGAAGGTGCTGGTCGCCACGACGGTGATCGAGGTCGGCGTGAACGTCCCGAACGCGACCGTCATGGTGATCATGGACGCGGACCGGTTCGGCGTCAGCCAGCTGCACCAGCTCCGCGGCCGGGTGGGCCGGGGCAGTGCGCCCGGTCTGTGCCTGCTGGTCACGGAGATGCCGGACGGCACGTCGACCATGGAGCGGCTGCGCGCGGTCGAGTCCACGTTGGACGGCTTCGAGCTGGCGCAGCTCGACCTGGAGCTGCGCCGGGAGGGCGACATCCTCGGCGCCGCCCAGTCCGGTGTGCGCTCCGGGTTGAAGATGCTGTCGCTGCTGCGCGACGAGGACCTGATCCGCGAGGCCCGCGTGGAGGCCCAGCAGGTGGTCGACGCCGATCCCGAGCTGACCGCCCACCCCGGCCTCTCCGGGCTGGTGGCGGGCCTGCTGGACGAGGAGCGGGCGGAGTACCTGGAGAAGGCCTGAGCTAGCATCGACTCCTTGTGCGCCGCTTCCTCGTCGTGATCCCCCTCGTGCTGCTCGCCGCCTGCGGGTCGGCGCAGCCCGCGCCCGCTCCGACGACGTCGCAGGTCAAGGGCGAGCTGGCGGTGTTGGCGGAGACCATCACGGCCCGCAGGGCCGAGCTGAGGACGGCGAAGTTCCACACCGAGGGCTTCGCCTCCGACGGGGCGGCGACCGAGGTGCGCAACACCGCGGACGGCGTGCTCCGCCAGGAGGCGGACGGCGTGGTCGGCGCGTTCACCATGAACGTGGACGCGGGTGGAGCGGCCCGCGAGATCGACCTCGTGGTGCTGCGGGACGAGCTGTACGCCTACCTGGCAGGCGCCCCGATGCCCGAGGGCAAGAAGTGGGCGAAGTACACCGCCGAGAACAGCGGCGAGATCTCGGGGCTGCTGCGCGGGTTCGGTCCCAGCGCGATGGCGGGTGCCGAGCTGGACTACCTGGAGCCGACCGCCGGGCTGGTGCTGCGCAAGGCGTCCGAGCAGCTCGACGGGGTGCCGGTGACGCGCTACGACGTCGCCGTGGACACGGTGAAGATCGCGAAGCTGTTCGACGACCCCGACATCCAGCTCCAGCACACCCAGCTCGCCGAGTACGGGGTGACGATCAGCGCGTTCGCGTGGGTGGACGCGACCGGGCTGCCGCTCAAGGCCGGGTACCGGTTCGAGCAGAACGGCGAGGTGGTCAAGAGTTCGACCACCCGGTTCAGCGACTGGGGCGGCCCGGTGGAGGTCGCCGCACCGCCCGCCGCCGAGACGATCCCGGCCGAGCAGCTGCCGAAGTAGGGGCTCTCCGGGCTCCGGGCGGTGCGGGCCCGCGCTAGTCCAGTGTGGACAGGTCGATGGCCTCCGCGCCGAAGTCGAAGCCGTCCGGCGGCACGGAGTGCGACCAGTTGAGCCAGCCTCCCCGGTGGCGCGGCCGGGACGGCAGCTCGCCGTCCAGCAGCAGCGCCACGTAGCAGCCGTAGTCGACGGCGAACCCGTCGTAGAGCGTGCCGGGGTGGTTCTTGTCGACGATGCCGCGGCGCAGCACGTGCAGCAGCCGGGCGTCGTAGAGGACGTCCACGGCCGGGTGTTCCGCACTCGCCGTGCGCTCCAGCAGGAACGTCCGCGACCGGCGCTTGCCCACCACCTCGTCGACGAGCTTGCGCAGGGTGGAGTGGGCGGCCGGGTTGGAGTCGATGGCGGTCTGCTTGTCGCGGAGGTACCAGTCGCGGGCCGCTCGGCGGACGTCCTCCAGGTCGGTCACGTCCGAGTGCGCGTACTGGGCGGCCAGCGCGGCGATGTTGATGGCGTCCCTCGGCACGCCCTCGGCGGCGCGGACCAGTTCCAGGAAGGCGTTGCGCTGGAACGTCCGCTCCACGAACGCGGTGGCGTCCCCTGGTGCCCTCGCGCCGACCACGCGCACCAGCAGGTCCTTGGCGTGGTTGAAGAAGAGCTGGCCGAAGAACTCCTGCGCGTCGGTGCGGGCGCGGTTGAACACCAGGAAGTCGTCCAGGCTCACGGCGGTGGCCGCGTCCGCGCCCAGTTCGATGCCGATGTAGTCGCCCGCGGGGGCGGGGACGCTGAACCGGGAGCGGCGCTCGATGGCGGCGATCTTGACGGTGATGCCGGGGACGGGCAGGACGCAGCGGCGCAGCAGGTCGGCCAGGAGGGGTTGGAGGTCGAGCGGGACGCTGCTCCACTCGTCCAGCAGGAGCCACAGCCTGCGCCCGCCCAGCGCCCTGGTGAGGCCGCGCAGCGCTCGGCTGAGGGGACCGAAGACGACGTGGTGGCGCTCCACGCCGACGCGGCGGAGCCGGTGCTCCGAGGAGGTGCTGTTCCGGCGTTCGGCGGTGACCTTGGCCGACGGGGTGGCGCTGATGTCGAGGGCGTGCCTGGTCTCCGCCGAACCGGTCCGCTTCGACTCGCGTTCCACCTCGCCCACCACCTGGACGGCGGTCGCGGCGTCGGCCAGGGCGTCGAGGGGGTCGAGCATGTCGTGCTCGGTGTCGACGGCGATGGTGAGCAGTTCCTCGTGGACGGCTTCCAGGGTGTCGACGAGGAGGTGGGTGCCGCGTTCGGCCGCGTCGGCGTCGCTGCCGGAGTGGATGCCGCCCGCCGAGCCGATCGTGCGGAGGTCCAGGTAGACGGGCAGGTCGCCCGCCCGCTCGATGACGTCGCTGAGGTAGAGGAGGGCGTGGGTCTTGCCGGTGCCCCTGCGCCCGTAGAGGACCTGGTGGTCGGTGGAGTGGAGCATCGCCGAGAAGGAGCCCGCGCTGACGTAGGTGGTGGCGAGGGTGTGCCGGTCGGTGTTCTCGGCGCGTCTGGGGATCCGCATCAGCGCCTGGTTCAGGTGTCGCTGCACGTTGGTCTTCATCGGGCTTCAGGGTGGCGGGGGTCGGGTGGGGCGGGATAGCGGCCAAGTGGTTGGTTCGATGCCCCCTGGGGGCAACCGGTTCGTGGGGCGCGGCTGGTGCGAATCCGGTTCGGGTGGTCCGGGGGGACCTGTTCGACTCGGGTCCATTGATTCGACCCTGTGATCGGGCTGAAGGGCGGGTGGTGTCGACCTGGGCGATCCGTTGTCGTGAGGGTCGGTTCCCCAAATGAAATCGGCCACGCACGGGTGCGTGGCCGATTGTTGGTGCTCGGTTTTCCTGCCCTGTCGCCTAGGCGTTCTTCGGCCTTTTTTGGATCGGCAGTTTTGCCGTGGGGGCGTCTGCCGTGGCCGGTTTGCCGTTGGTCGGCGGCTTGGCTGGTTCTGGCTTCGTCGCCCTTGCCGGCTTTTCCTGCGGCTTCTGGGGTTCTGCTGCTCGCTCGCGCGCTCGGGGGTCGTCCGGGAGCGGGCCCAGTGCCGAGACCGCCTGGAGCACCGCCGCTTGGGCCGCGGCGAACTGCTCGGTCAGTGACTGGTGCATGGTGCGCAGCGCCGTTACCCGCTCGTCGGCCTCGGTCACGCGCTTGTCGGCGTGTTCGTCGGCCTCGCGCACGGTCTTCTCGGCCTTGGTGGTGGCCTCGGTCGTGAGCTGCTCCACCTTCGCCAGCGCCTCGGACTCCAGTTCGGCCAGGAGCTTCTCCGACTCGGCCTTCTTGGCGGTCAGGGTTTCGTCGAGTTCCTTTTCCGCCGCGGCGCGCTTGGCTTCCGCTTCCGCGCGGATCTTCTCGGCGGCCTGCTTCGCCTCGACCACGTGCTGCTCGTGTTCCTTCTTGAGCTTGGTGCGCAGGTCGTCGTATTCCTTGTCCAGGTCGTCGTGGTACTTCTTGTACTTCTGCTCCAGCGCCGCGCGGGTCTTCTCCAGGTCGGCCGCCTTGGCGTCGTACTCGGTGGTGACGCGTTCGGTTTCGGCACGGCCTTCGGCCATGAGCGCGTTGTGCTCGGCCGTGAGCTTGGCGCGGAGTTCCTGGATCTCGTTCTCCAGTTCGGCCTTGCGGGCCTCGAACTTCTTGTCCAGCTCGATCCGGTGCTGCTGGTGCTGCTGCTCCAACTGCCTGCGGCGGTCGTCGGTCTCGGCGTTCTTCCGCTGGTGCAGGGCCTTCTGCTCGGCGGCGAACCGGTCGGCCTCGGCGCGGGTGGCGTTCGCGTGGTCGACGGCCGCCTTGCGGATGTCGGCGATCTCCTCCTCGGCGAGGCCCATCATGATCCGGACGCGCTCGGTGACGTTGGAGGCGCTGATGGGGCTGGCGGCCAGGCTGGAGAGCTGCGCCTTGACCTTGTCCAGCTCGGCTCTCGTGCCCGCTACCACCTTCGACAGTTCGGCCACCTGCGCGGCGGCGGCGTCACGGCTCCGGCTGGCGTTCTTGAGGTCGAACTCCAGTCGGGTGACGCGTTCGTTGACCTGACGCTGGTTGTATCCGCGCAGGACGACGTCGAAGTGAGCTGTGCGGGCAGCAGTCTGCCCATTCCCATCGGGCCCGGCCATATGGGCAACACTACCGAGGTTTCGGACCCGCAAGTCACACGAAGCGGCGAATCCCACCGCATCAGCGCAACCTCGTGGGTACCGCCGTGAAGAGGGCCACATCTACTGCATTCGACGCAACCTCGAACGCCCTCGGTCACCCGGTGTGGAAGTCCGGTGATCGGCCGCTAACGTCCCTGCTCCTCGCGGGGGCTGCGCCCGGCGGCTCCCTGCGGCACACTCTTCGACCAAGGCCCCAGCTCACGGCCGGGGCCGACGAGCCGCTCGACCGCGCCGCGAACCGATCAGGATGACGTCCGTCACGTGGGATGGAACTCCCGAGGGGCGGGAAGCACACGGTAACGTTCCGACGACCCAGTCGAGTTACCGGGAGGGAACGCCGCTATGTTCCGCAAGGTGCTTGTCGCGAACCGCGGCGAGATCGCGATCCGGGCGTTTCGTGCCGCCTATGAGCTGGGCTCGGGGACGGTAGCCGTCTTCCCGCACGAGGACCGGAATTCGCTGCACCGGCTGAAGGCCGACGAGTCCTACCAGATCGGCGACCCCGGTCACCCGGTGCGCGCGTACCTGTCGGTCGAGGAGATCGTCAAGGCCGCCCGCCAGGCCGGTGCCGACGCGGTCTACCCCGGTTACGGCTTCCTCTCGGAGAACCCCGAGCTGTCCCAGGCGTGCAAGGACGCGGGCATCACGTTCGTGGGACCGCCGACCGAGGTGCTGGAGCTGACCGGCAACAAGGCGCGCGCCATCGCGGCCGCGCGCGAGGCGGGCCTGCCGGTGCTGGAGTCCTCCGCGCCGTCGGCGGACCTGGACGAGCTGCTGGCCGCGGCCAGGGGCATCGCCTTCCCCGTGTTCGTGAAGGCCGTCGCCGGTGGTGGTGGCCGCGGCATGCGCAGGGTCGAGGACCCGTCGACGCTGCGCGAGTCGCTGGAAGCCGCCATGCGCGAGGCCGAGTCGGCGTTCGGCGACCCGACCATGTTCATCGAGCAGGCCGTGGTCGAGCCCCGCCACATCGAGGTGCAGATCCTCGCCGACGGCGAGGGCAACGTGATCCACCTGTTCGAGCGGGACTGCTCGGTGCAGCGGCGCCACCAGAAGGTCATCGAGATCGCGCCCGCGCCGAACCTGGCGCCGGAGATCCGCGACCGGATGTGCGCCCACGCCGTCGCGTTCGCCCGGCACATCGGCTACCGCAACGCGGGCACGGTCGAGTTCCTGCTCGACCCGAACGGCAACTACGTCTTCATCGAGATGAACCCGCGCATCCAGGTCGAGCACACGGTCACCGAGGAGGTGACCGACGTCGACCTGGTCCAGTCGCAGATGCTCATCGCCAGCGGCAAGACCCTCGCCGACCTCGGCCTGAGCCAGGAGACGGTGCAGCTGCGCGGCGCCGCCCTCCAGTGCCGCATCACCACCGAGGACCCGGCGAACGGCTTCCGCCCGGACACCGGCGTGATCAGCGCGTACCGCTCGCCCGGCGGCTCCGGCATCCGGCTGGACGGCGGCACGATCGGCGCGGGCACGGCCATCGGCGCGCACTTCGACTCGATGCTGGTGAAGCTCACCTGCCGCGGTCGGACGTTCGCCGCCGCCGTGGCCCGCTCGCGCCGCGCGGTCGCCGAGTTCCGCATCCGCGGCGTGTCCACCAACATCCCGTTCCTCCAGGCGGTGCTGGACGACCCCGACTTCTACGAGGGCCGCGTCACCACGTCGTTCATCGAGCAGCGCCCGCACCTGCTGACCGCCCGCCACTCCGCCGACCGCGGCACCAGGATCCTGACCTACCTGGCGGACGTGACGGTGAACAAGCCCAACGGCGAGCGCCCGGCGAGCATCGACCCGCGCGACAAGCTGCCGGTCGTGGACCTCGACGCCGAGCCCGTGCCCGGTTCGAGGCAGCGGCTCGCCGAGCTGGGCCCCGAGGGCTTCGCCGCGTGGCTGCGCGGCAGCCGCGCGGTCGCCGTCACCGACACGACGTTCCGCGACGCCCACCAGTCGCTGCTGGCGACCCGCGTGCGCACGAAGGACCTGCTCGCGGTCGCCCCGCACGTGGCCAGGCTGACGCCGCAGCTGCTGTCGCTGGAGGCGTGGGGCGGCGCGACGTACGACGTGGCGCTGCGGTTCCTCGCCGAGGACCCGTGGGAGCGGCTCGCGCAGCTCCGCGAGGCCGTGCCGAACATCAACCTCCAGATGCTGCTGCGCGGTCGCAACACCGTGGGCTACACGCCGTACCCGGCCGAGGTGACGTCGGCGTTCGTGCAGGAGGCGACGAAGACCGGCATCGACATCTTCCGGATCTTCGACGCGCTCAACGACGTCGAGCAGATGCGGCCCGCGATCGAGGCCGTGCGCGAGACCGGGACGGCGCTGGCCGAGGTGGCGCTCTGCTACACCTCGGACCTGTCCGACCCGGACGAGCGCCTCTACACGCTCGACTACTACCTCAAGCTGGCCGAGCAGATCGTCGGCGCGGGCGCGCACGTGCTGTGCGTCAAGGACATGGCCGGGCTGCTCCGCGCGCCCGCCGCGTTCCGGCTGATCACAGCCCTGCGCAAGGAGTTCGACCTCCCCGTCCACCTGCACACCCACGACACGGCGGGCGGTCAGCTCGCCACGTACCTGGCCGCGATCCAGGCCGGGGTGGACGCGGTGGACGGCGCGTCCGCGTCGATGGCGGGCACGACCTCGCAGCCCGCGCTGTCGTCGATCGTCGCCGCGACCGACCACACCGAGCACGCCACCGGGCTCGACCTGGAGGCCGTGTGCGACCTGGAGCCGTACTGGGAGGCGACCAGGCGGATCTACGCCCCGTTCGAGTCGGGCCTGCCCGCGCCGACCGGCCGCGTCTACAAGCACGAGATCCCCGGCGGCCAGCTCTCGAACCTGCGCACGCAGGCCGTGGCGCTCGGCCTCGGGCAGCGGTTCGAGGACATCGAGGCCGTGTACGCGGCGGCGGACCGGATGCTCGGCCACCTGGTGAAGGTGACGCCGTCGTCCAAGGTCGTCGGCGACCTCGCGCTGCACCTCGTCGGCGCCGGTGTCACGCCCGCCGAGTTCGAGGCGGACCCCGGCAGGTTCGACATCCCGGCCTCGGTGATCGGCTTCCTGCACGGTGAGCTGGGCGACCCGCCCGGCGGCTGGCCGGAGCCGTTCCGCACCAAGGCGCTCCAGGGCCGTGCGCCCGCCAAGGGCGTCGAGGAGCTGTCGGAGGAGGACCAGAAGGGGCTGGCGGAGAACCGCCGCGGCACCCTGAACCGGCTGCTGTTCCCGGCTCCGACCAAGGAGTACCTGGCCCACCGCGAGGCCTACGGCGACACGAGCGTGCTGCGCAGCAAGGACTTCTTCTACGGCCTCAAGCCGGGCGAGGAGTACTCGGTCGACCTGGAGCCCGGCGTGCGGCTGCTGATCGGCCTCGAGGCGATCGGCGAGGCGGACGAGCGCGGGATGCGCACCGTCATGGCCACGCTGAACGGCCAGCTGCGGCCGATCTCGGTGCGCGACCGGTCCATCGCGGCGGAGGTCCCCGCCGCCGAGAAGGCCGACCGGGGCAACCAGAACCACGTGGCCGCGCCGTTCGCGGGCGTCGTGACCCCGTCGGTCGCCGAGGGCGACGTCGTCGAGGCCGGTCAGACCGTCGCGACCATCGAGGCCATGAAGATGGAGGCCTCCATCACCGCCGCCAGGGCCGGCACGGTGGCGCGCCTCGCGGTGCGGCCCGTGCAGCAGGTCGAGGGCGGCGACCTGCTGATCGTCCTGGAGTAGTCGGACCACCACACCGACGGGTGCCCTGCGCCGCAACGCGCAGCGGAGGGCACCCGTTCGGCTGCTCCAGGCGTGTGGCGTCGCTGCACCGTCCGGGTCACGCGCCGGGAAACCGGCTCGCCCGCCCCCAGCATGGAGTGCTCCCGACATCGAGGAGCGCCGTCTTGACCCAAGTCGCCCGCCGCGTCCCACCCCTCAGCCCGACCGACGACGACCTCCGCGAACTGCTGCGCGACGAGTTCGCCACCCGCTGGCCCGACTCGCCCAGGGCGCTCGACGCGGTCGACCGCTACGCCCTCATCCCCGTCGGGACGCTGCTGCGCGCGCTGCTGGTGCTGCGCGCCGCGCTCGCCGTCGGCGGCGACCTGCACCGCGTGCTGCCCGCCGCCGTCGGCGTCGAGTGCCTGCACGTCGGCGGCCTGGTCCACGAGGGCCTGATGGGGCACGACGACGCCCGGCAGGGCCGGGTCGCGGTGCACCGCAGGTTCGGCGCGGAACGCGCGATCGTCGCGGCCAACTCCCTCTACTTCCGCGGGTTCGGCCTCATCGACGAGTGCCGCGACCGCGGCGCCACCGCCGACCAGGTCGCCGAGGCCACCCGCGTCCAGGCCGACGCGGGCGTGCAGGCCAGCCGCGGCGCGGAACTGGCGCTCGTGCTGGGCGACGACCCCTCGCCCGACCCGGCGGAGTACCTGCGGGTCGCGAGGCTGAGGACCGCGGTGCTCCCGGCGGCCTGCCGGATCGGCGCGGTGCTCGGCGGGGCCACCCCGGAGCAGACCCGCGCGCTCACCGGGTTCGGCGAGAACCTGGGCATGGCGTCCCACCTGAGCGCCGACGCCAGGCCGTCGCGGCTGCCGTCGGCCGAGCGGCTGGTGCAGCAGTTCGGGGGCCGGGCCCGCCGCAAGCTGCGCAGGCTGCCCGTCGGTGCCAGCCGGGATCGTCTGGCGCAGTTGACCAAGTTGTGCTGATGCTGTGAGAACCTCGCGACATGGACGACCGCTACCAGACGATCGCGGACATCGAAGCTACCGAGCAGGAGGCCCCGCACCTGGCTCAGGAGGTGGTCGACTGGCTGGTCGAGATCGGCGTCGTGGTGAAGGAACGGACCAACTGCGCCTGTGGCATCGGTCACGCGCCCGGCCCCCACTTCGACCGCGCCGTCGTCACCGGCGACGAGGAACTGCGCACCCTGGCCTGGAACGGCCTGCGCGTGGAGGTCGGCCGCGCCGTCTACTACACCAAATCGCCTGATCAGGCCATCTTCTGCCCGCACTGCGAGGCCGAGGTCGACCTCGACCGGATCGCCGACGCGTTCGAGGAGTGGCAGCACGGCGCCGACGGCACCCGGCCCTGCCCCATCTGCACCAGGGAACTGGATCCGAACGGCTGGCGTTGGGAACCACCGTGGGGCTTCGGCGCGCTGGGACTGACGTTCTGGAACTGGCCGCCGCTGCGCCCGGAGTTCGTCCTTGAGCTGTCGGCCCGCCTCGGCCACCGGACCGTGCTGGTCGCCGACAAGCTCTGAGGCCAATTCAGTGTGACTATGGCCTGGCGGAACGGTGGAGGTGCCATGAAGAAGACCACGGGTGCGCTGCTCGGGTTGGCGGCGGCGGGGATCGGCTGGGCGGTGCGGGGCGTGCCCGCGGCATTGGGCGGCAAGCCCGATCCCGCGCTGCTGCGGAGGTCGCCGCGGTTCCGCGACGGCACGTTCCACAACGTCAAGAAGACCACCACGATGCCGGACGCCGAGAGCGCGGGCGTCTTCCGCGAGTTCCTCTTCGGCGGTGGCCGTCGCAAGCCGTCCGGGCCGGTGCCGCTGGTCGGCCCGCAGTCCGGCCAGACCAGCGCCGAGGGCCTGCACATCACCTGGTACGGCCACGCGTCCTCGCTGGTCGAGGTCGACGGCGCCCGCGTGCTGCTCGACCCGATCTGGAGCGACCGCTGCTCGCCGTCGGAACTGGTCGGCCCCAAGCGGCTGCACCCCGTCCCGCACGAGCTGACCGAACTCCCGCCGATCGACGCCATCGTCATCTCGCACGACCACTACGACCACCTCGACCTGCCGACCGTCCGCGCGCTGACCGAGTCGGAGACGGCGCCGTTCGTCGTGCCGCTCGGCATCGGCGCGCACCTGCGCCGCTGGAACGTCCCGGAGTCGCGGATCGTCGAGCTGGACTGGGACGAGCACCACGAGGTCGCGGGCGTCCGGTTGACCGCCACGGCCGCGCAGCACTTCTCCGGCCGGGGCCTCAAGCGCGACAACACGCTGTGGGCCTCGTGGGTGATCGCCGGACCGGAGCACCGCGTGTTCTACAGCGGTGACACCGGCTACTTCGACGGCTACACCGACATCGGCGAGACCTACGGGCCGTTCGACGCGTCGCTGGTGCAGATCGGCGCGTACAGCGTCGGGTGGCCGGACATCCACATGACGCCCGAGGAGGGCGTGCGCGCGCACCTCGCGCTCCGCGGCGGACTGCTGATCCCGGTGCACTGGGCGACGTTCAACCTGTCCGTGCACGACTGGTCCGAACCGGTCGACCGCGTGTGGCGCGAGAGCAAGGCCCACGACGTGAAGCTGGCCGTGCCGAAGCCGGGCGAACGCGTCGACGTCAACGACCCGCCCGCCGTCGACGGCTGGTGGCAGGCGCTTGCCTGAGGTCCACTCCGTCGCGCAGCGGCAGGGCGCGGTCGTTCCCCGCGCGGTGTCGCTGCCGTCGGGTGGCAGGGCGCTGGCGAAGCTCGCCGGTGAGGTCCTGGGCACCGCCGTGCGCACCATCCCGGTCGGGGAGCACGGGTCCCCGACCGTGGACGGCATCGCCAACCGCGCCGCGCTGCTGGACAACCGCGCGGCCCAGCGGGCGGCGCTGGGGACCCGGTCGACGGTCCTGACCATCGGCGGCGACTGCGGCGTCGAACTCGAACCCGTCCGCGCCGCCCGCGAGCGCTACGGCCGCACCCTCGCCCTCGCCTGGTTCGACGCGCACGGCGACCTGCACACGCCCGCGACCTCGCCGTCGCACGCCTTCCACGGCATGGTGCTGCGCGCCGCGATGGGCGAGGGCGATCCGGGGTTCGCGTCCGGCCCCCGGATCGGCGCGGGCCGGGTGGTGCTGCTGGGAGCGCGCTCGCTGGAGCCCGCCGAACGGGAGCAGGTGTGGCGGCAGACCGTCCGCCACCTGCCCGTGGCCGCGGCCAGGCGCTCCACCGTGGCGGGCAACGCCGTCCTGGAGACCGACGCCGACGAGGTCTACCTGCACGTCGACCTGGACGTGCTGGACCCGGCCGGGTTCGACGGCGTCGGCTGCCCGGTACCGGGTGGCCTGACCGTGGCGGAACTCGTCGGCTCGATCCGCGCCATCGCCGCGGCGACGCCGGTGGTCGGCGCGGGCATCACCGAGTGCGCCACCGACGACCCGGCCGCGCTCAGGGCGCTCGTCCCGCTGCTCGAAGCCGTCGGGGACTGCCTGGGCTTCGGACCATGACCCCGAGAACGGCCGTGGTGACGGGCGGGGGCACCGCCACCGGCCGCGCGGGCACCCCCGCCGACGCCGCCGCGGTCGTGGGCTTCCCCACCTCTCGCGGGGCGGGCCACGTCACCGGACAGGTGGTGCCGGTCAACGGCGGAGCGCACCTGGGACGATGAGCCCGTGACCAGGATCGTGGCGGGCACGGCCGGAGGCCGCCGCCTGCAAGTACCGCCGAAGGTGACCCGCCCGACGTCCGACCGCGTGCGCGAGGCGATGTTCAGCGCCCTGGAGGTCGTCCTGGACCTGGACGGCCTCACCGTGCTCGACCTCTACGCGGGCTCGGGCGCCCTCGGCTTCGAGGCGCTGTCCCGCGGCGCCGCGTCGGCCACCTTCGTCGAGGCCGACCGCCGCGCGGCGGACGTCCTCCGCACCAACGCCCGCGAACTCCGCTTCACCGCCGCGACCGTGATCGCCAGACCAGCCGAATCGGTGGTCGCCGTCTCCGCGGAGGCCCCGTTCGACCTGGTCTTCGCCGACCCGCCGTACTCCGTCACCGACGCCCAGCTGGGCAAGGTCCTGGACGCCCTGGTGCTCAACGGCTGGACCGCCCCCGGCACCGTCCTGATCGTGGAGAGAGCGTCCCGCAGCCCCCGCCCCCTCTGGCCAAGTCCGGTGGAATCCTTGCGCGACAAGCGATACGGAGACACAACCCTGTACTGGGCGGAACACCCGAACCCATCGGGGTGATCAGGGACACGGACGCCACTGGATGCGTCCGATCGGGTGCTAACGTCCAAAACCATGACGCGTGCCGTGTGCCCCGGCTCCTACGACCCGGTCACCAACGGACACCTGGACATCATCGGCAGAGCGGCGAAGCTCTTCGACGAGGTCGTAGTCGCCGTGCTCATCAACAAGAACAAGAAGACCCTGTTCTCCGTCGAGGAACGAACAGACATGCTCGCCGAGGTCACGTCCCTCTGGCCGAACGTGCGCATCGACTCCTGGCACGGCCTGCTGGTGGACTACTGCCGCGAACACGACATCAAGGCCATCGTCAAGGGCCTGCGCGCGGTGAGCGACTACGACTACGAGCTCCAGATGGCGCAGATGAACCACCAGCTCAGCGGCGTGGACACCCTCTTCATGCCCACCAACCCCATCTACAGCTTCCTGGCCAGCTCGCTGGTGAAGGACGTGGCGACCTACGGCGGGGACGTCTCCACCCTGCTGCCGCCCACCATCGAACGCCGCCTGATGCAACGCCTGGAAGAACGCCGCTAACCAGCACCGGAGCCCAGTGGCACCGGCGCCGACGGCGAATCGGCACCTGCGGACGGCCGGGCGCGGCAGAGCAGCGGGCCTGCGAGGTGGGGCGGTACCAGCGGCTGGCAGGTGAGGCAGCATCCGCAACTCAGGTGCGAAGCAGCACCGGCAATCCAGCGGGGCGAAGCAGTACCAGCAACCCGGCAGGGCCTAGTACCCACCCTCCTGACCCGCCCCAACGCGACCGTGGCCGGTTTTACTCGGGGGATTTGCCCCTTGAAATTGTCGGGCAAGGGCTTCCCACCTGCCCTTTCAAGCCCGACAAAGGGGCAAATCGAGGGGTCCCGAGTCACACCGGCCACACCACGACGTGCGCGACCAGACC